>NZ_JAVVLT010000031.1:0-68726 GCF_036224885.1 Marinobacter sp. OP 3.4 | reverse complement strand
GACCTTCAAAAACAGGGACGTTTTTGAAGAGCCTACAGGGACGTATTCACGGCGTGTCCCGGAAGGACCTCCCCGTCGGCTTCCCTCTCCCCCTGTTCGAACGGCTCACGCCCCGCCAGTCACGGGCGTGTAGTCCCAAAACCTAAATCGCATGATTCGGATGCTTACTGCGTGATTAGAATCTACAACACCCTCAGCCAGCAAAAGGAAGACTTCCAGCCCATCCAGCCAGGCAAGGTGCGCATGTATGTGTGCGGCATGACGGTGTACGACTACTGTCACCTGGGCCATGCCCGGGTGCTGGTGGCGTTCGACGTGATTACCCGGTACCTGCGTCATCGGGGCTACGATGTGCACTACGTGCGCAATATCACTGATATCGACGACAAGATCCTGCGCCGGGCCGATGAGAACGGCGAGGCATTCAGCGACCTCACCGAACGCATGATTGACGCCATGCACCAGGATGAGCGTCGGCTGGGGGTGCTGGCACCGGACAAGGAGCCCAAGGCCACGGACTTTATCGACGAGATCATCGCCATGATCCATGTGCTGGTCCACAAGGGCCATGCCTACGCGGCGGATAACGGCGATGTCTACTTCTCCGTGGACAGTTTTGACGGCTACGGCAAGCTCAGCAAGAAGAAGCTGGAAGACCTGCTGGCGGGCGCCCGGGTGGACGTGGAGCAGGCCAAGAGGAGTCCGGCGGACTTTGCCCTTTGGAAGGCTGCCAAGCCGGGCGAGGTGAGCTGGCCGTCGCCTTGGGGTGATGGTCGCCCGGGCTGGCATATCGAATGTTCTGCCATGTCCACCAGGTGCCTGGGGGAGACCTTCGATATCCACGGTGGTGGGCCGGACCTGCTGTTTCCGCACCACGAGAACGAGATTGCCCAGTCCGAGTGTGCCACCGGGCATCCTTTCGTGAATACCTGGATGCACGCCGGCGCCATCCGGGTGAACAAGGAGAAGATGTCCAAGTCCCTGGGCAATTTCTTCACCATCCGGGAGATACTGGACACCTATCCGCCGGAGGTGGTGCGCTACTTCCTGGTGTCCAGTCATTACCGGAGTCAGGTGGATTACTCCGAGGACAATCTTGTGGAGGCCGGTCGCACCCTGGAACGACTCTACCACGCCTTGCGTGGTGTTGTTCCGGCCAAGGACGTGCCGGAAGGGGAGTATGACCGCCAGTTCCACGAGGCCATGGACGATGATTTCAATACGGCGGGCGCCATCAGTGTATTGCATGGCGTGGCCGGTGATCTGAACCAGGCCCGCCGGGACGGCGATGAGGATCGTATCCGGGAGCTGGCGGCGGTGCTGGTTCGTCTTGGCGGTGTCCTGGGGCTGCTCCAGCAGGATCCGGAAGCCTTCTTCCAGGCGGGAGTGCCCGATGACCTGTCGGCGGAGCAGATCGAGGCCATGATCGAGGCCCGGGCCAATGCCCGCAAGGAAAAAAACTTCGCCGAAGCGGACCGTATCCGCGATGAACTACAGGAAAAGGGCATTATTCTCGACGACAGCCGCGAGGGCACGTCCTGGCGCCGGGGCTGACTGTGAAGGTGTGAAAGTGTGCCCGATATGGCGTAAACTATCGCGCCCCGAGGTATGAGCAAGAGGCAATACGTGGATGACGTAATCTGCGGGTCTCTTAGGGAATACAGACAACACTGAGGCAGACAACGATGACAGAACGCGTGCAAGTCGGCGGCCTGCAGGTCGCGAAGAACCTGTTCGATTTCGTGAACAACGAAGCGATCCCGGGAACCGGCGTCGACGCTGACAAATTCTGGGCTGAATTTGACAAGATCGTCCACGAGCTGGCGCCCCGTAACAGGGAACTGCTGGCCAAGCGCGACGATATCCAGGAAAAAATGGACGGCTGGTACCGTAACCACAAGGGGCAACCCTTCAACATGGACGAGTACAAGTCCTTCCTGAAGGATATCGGCTACCTGGCGGATGAGCCCGGCGAGTTCAAGATTTCCACCTCCAACGTGGACCCGGAAATCGCCACCATGGCCGGCCCGCAGCTGGTTGTACCGGTGATGAATGGTCGTTTCGCCCTGAACGCCGCCAACGCCCGCTGGGGCAGCCTGTATGACGCCCTGTACGGCACCGATGTCATCTCTGAGGAAGGCGGTGCCCAGAAGGGCCCCGGCTATAACCCGGTCCGTGGTGCCAAGGTTATCGAGTTTGCCCGCAACCTGCTGGACGAGTCCGCGCCGCTGGCTTCCGGCAGCCATAAGGATGCCGCGAAGTACCTGGTGGAAGGCGGCAAGCTGGTGGTCAAACTGCAGAACGGTGAGTCCACCGGCCTGAAAGACGAATCCGCCTTTGTGGGTTACACCGGCTCCGAGAGCGAGCCCACCGGCATCCTGCTGGTAAAGAACGGCATGCATTTCGAGATCCAGATCGATGCCAGCCATCCCATCGGCCAGGATGACGGCGCCCACGTCAAGGACGTGCTGATGGAGTCCGCCCTGACCACCATCATGGACTGTGAAGACTCCGTTGCCGCCGTTGATGCCGACGACAAGACCCTGGCCTACCGCAACTGGCTGGGCCTGATGAAGGGTGACCTGGAGGAAAGCTTCCAGAAGGGCGGCGAGATGATGACCCGTCGCATGCACGCGGACCGCACCTACACCGGGGCCGACGGCAGCGAGCTGAGCCTGAAGGGCCGCAGCCTGATGTTCGTGCGTAACGTAGGTCACCTGATGACCAACCCGGCCATCCTGCTGAAGGATGGTAACGAGGTGCCGGAAGGCCTGATGGACGGTCTGTTGACTTCCCTGATCGCCATCCATGACCTGAAGGGCAATGGCCCGCACCAGAACAGCACGACCGGTTCTGTCTACATCGTCAAGCCGAAGATGCACGGCCCCGAGGAAGTGGCCTTCACCAACGAGTTCTTCGGCAAGGTGGAAGACGCCCTGGGTCTGGCCCGCTTTACCCTGAAGGTTGGCATCATGGACGAGGAGCGCCGTACCACGGTGAACCTGAAGTCCTGCATCCACGCCGCGAAAGAGCGTGCGGTGTTCATCAACACCGGCTTCCTGGATCGCACCGGCGACGAGATCCACACCTCCATGGAGAAGGGCCCGTTTATCCGCAAGGGGCCGATGAAGCAGGCCACCTGGATCCAGGCCTACGAGCAGTGGAACGTGGACATCGGTCTGGAAACCGGCTTCCGTGGCGTTGCCCAGATCGGCAAGGGTATGTGGGCCATGCCGGACCTGATGGCGGGCATGCTGGAGGCCAAGATCGGCCATCCCAAGGCCGGTGCCAATACTGCCTGGGTTCCGTCCCCGACCGCAGCCACCCTGCACGCCATCCACTACCATCAGGTGAATGTGGCGGATGTGCAGAAGCAGCTTGAGAGTCGCCAGCGTGCGGCCCTGGAAGACATCCTGACCGTGCCGGTGATGGACGATCCCAAGTCCCTGTCCGAGGCGGAAATCCAGGAGGAACTGGACAACAACGCCCAGGGTATCCTCGGCTACGTGGTGCGCTGGATTGACCAGGGCGTGGGCTGTTCCAAGGTGCCGGACATCAACGATGTGGGTCTGATGGAAGACCGTGCCACCCTGCGGATCGCCTCCCAGTTGCTGTGCAACTGGCTGTACCACGGCATCTGCAGTGAAGAGCAGATCGTCAAGACCCTTGAGCGCATGGCGGCGGTGGTGGATCGCCAGAACGAGGGTGATCCGGCCTACCGCAACATGGCGCCGAATTTTGACGATAGCATTGCCTTTCAGGCCGCCAAGGACCTGATCCTCAAGGGCCGCGAGCAGCCGAACGGCTACACCGAGCCGCTTCTGCACGCCTATCGCCTGAAGGCGAAGGAGAAGTTCGGGCAGTAATGGCTTGAGCTGATTCAGAAAACCCCGCCCGGTTCATGCCGTGCGGGGTTTTTCTGTGTCTGGGGCAGGTGGTGCGGTCGGCGAACCGGCTCAGAGGGGACTATTCGTCCGCGTGCAGGACATTGGCGGCATAGAGGGTGTTCTGCAGCAGCGTGGCAATGGTCATGGGGCCGACACCACCCGGAACCGGGGTAATATAGGCGGCACGCTCCGAGGCGGCCTCAAAGTCCACGTCACCGCGAAGTTTGCCGTCTTCCATCCGGTTGATGCCCACATCGATCACCGTGGCGCCCGGCTTGATCCATTCCCCCTTGATCAGCCCCGGCTTGCCGACGGCGGCGATCAGGATATCGGCTTCACCAACGAACTTTTCCAGGTCTTTGGTAAAGCGATGGGTTACCGTGGTGGTGGCGCCCTTGAGCAGCAGCTCCATGGACATGGGGCGGCCGACGATGTTGGAAGCGCCCACGATAACGGCGTGCTGGCCCTTGTATGGGGTGTCGATGGAGTCCAGCAGGGTGATGATGCCCCGGGGGGTGCACGGGCGCATGGCGGGCTGTCGCTGGACCAGGCGGCCGATGTTGTAGGGGTGGAAGCCGTCCACGTCCTTGTCCGGGCGGATGCGCACCAGGATCGGGTCGTCGTCCAGGTGCTCCGGCAGTGGCAGTTGAACCAGGATGCCATCCACCTCCGGGTTCTCGTTGAGTTCGTCAACCAGTGCTTCCAGCGCTTCCTGGGATGTGTCGGCGGGCAGGTCATAGGACAGGGAATGGATGCCGGCCGCGTCGCAGGCCTTGCGCTTGTTGCCGACATAAACCTGGGAGGCGGGGTCGCTGCCGACCAGCACCACGGCCAGGCCCGGTGCCCGCAGGCCTTTCTGGCGTCGTGCCTCCACGCCGGCGGCTACCTGCTGGCGGATGCCCGCGGCGATCTCTTTTCCGTTAATGAGTTCTGCGGTCATGAAGTCGTCTTTCTGGTGGAGATTGGGAGCTGTGCATTCTCGCACGTAAGGGGGCTATCGCCAATTCCTCTTGCGTCCCCGGGGTAAAGGGGGAAAAATTGGCAGGATGCAGGTTGACGCCCCCCGGTTCCGCCGGTAATATGCGCGCCAACTTTGCTGAGGCATCTGTTGTTCAGGTCTCGGGGTATAGCGCAGTCTGGTAGCGCGCCTGCTTTGGGAGCAGGATGTCGGGAGTTCGAATCTCTCTACCCCGACCAACCCCATACTGGATGTTCAGGTGGGCAGACGGTCAAGCGCCCGTAGCTCAGCTGGATAGAGCATCGGCCTTCTAAGCCGGTGGTCGCAGGTTCGAGTCCTGCCGGGCGCGCCATTCGCCGTTCAGGCAGACTCAGTCGGCAGCCAGGGCAAGGTTACCGTTTTCCGGCCGGGCCGGTGAGCGATGTTTGAAATGATATGGTGGACGTAGCTCAGTTGGTAGAGCTCAGGATTGTGACTCCTGCGGTCGAGGGTTCGAACCCCTTCGTCCACCCCATTTCCCTCTTTTCCGATCCATCCCCCAGGTCAGCCCCTGACGACTGGTTCGCATGATCCTTTTCGCGGGCCTCAAGGCTGTTATAGGATGGATTTCAAAACCTGCGAGAGTGGCGGAACTGGTAGACGCGCTGGATTTAGGTTCCAGTGGGGCAACCCGTGAGAGTTCGAGTCTCTCCTCTCGCACCACTTCTGTTAACGACCGGCGAAGGCGGTTTGGCGACTATCTTCGGAAATCGGGTCACAAAACGGCTTTTCTTCCCTTTCTGCGCCTGTATTCCTGCTTTTCAGGTGATTCTCTCCCCTGTCGGTTCCGTGATAGACTAGTCGTTTAACCAAACCCAAATCCACTTAACTGATTCGGTAATTTGAGGAACGTCCATGCAAGTGTCTGTTGAAACGACGTCTAACATTGAGCGTCGGATGACGATCGGTGTGCCCGCCCAGGAAATCGACCAGGCGGTTCAGAAGCGTCTTCAGGAAACCGCGCGCACCGTGCGCATGAACGGCTTCCGTCCGGGCAAGGTGCCCTTCAAGGTGGTCAAGCGTCGTTTCGGTGACAGCGTTCGCCAGGAAGTGGTTGGCGAAGTCATGCGCGACAGCTATGTGAAGGCACTGGAAGAGAAGGACGTATCCCCGGCGGGCTGGCCCCGTTTCGAGCCCAAGACCGTGGAAGAGGGTAAGGACCTGGAGTTCGTGGCCATCTTCGAGGTTCTGCCGGAAATCGAGCTGGGCGACCTGGGCAAGATCAGCGTCGAGAAGATGGTGGCCGAGGTCACCGATAAGGATATCGACAAGATGATCGATAACCTGCGTCGTCAGCAGGCGACCATGAAGGAAGTCAAGCGCAAGTCCAAGAACAAGGACACCGTAACCATCGACTTCAAGGGTTACGTCGACGGCGAGGTATTTGAGGGTGGCGAAGCCCAGGATCACCGCCTGGAGCTGGGCTCCGGCCAGATGATCCCCGGTTTCGAAAAGGGCATTGTGGGTGCCAAGACCGGTGAGGACATCGAGATCGAGGTGACCTTCCCCGAGGATTATCACAGCGAGGACCTGAAGGGTAAGCCCGCCAAGTTCGAGATTAGCGTCAAGAAGGTGGAAGAGCCGCAGCTGCCCGAGCTGAACGAGGAGTTCTTCCAGCGCTTCGGTATCGAGGCCGACTCCGAGGAAGCCTTCCGCGAGGAAGTGAAAAAGAACATGGAGCGGGAACTCAAGCAGGCCATGTCTGCCAAAGTGAAGAACGATGTGGTTGATGGCCTTCTGGAAACCACCGAGGTTGAGATTCCCCAGGCGCTGATTGATCAGGAAATTGATCGCCTGCGTAATGACGCCGTACAGCGTTTCGGTGGCCAGATGGACCCGCAGCAGTTGCCCAAGGAAATTTTCCAGGATCAGGCCAGCCGTCGTGTGAAGACCGGTCTGCTGTTCCAGGAAATCGTCAAGGCCAACGATCTGAAGGCTGAAGACGAAAAGGTGGACGAGAAGATCCGTGAGATCGCCTCCACCTACGAACAGCCGGAAGAGGTGGTGACCCACTTCAGTAGCAACCCGGAGCAGAAGGCCCAGATCGAATCCGTGGTGCTGGAAGAAGCGGTGGTTGACTTTGTGCTTGATCAGGCCAAAGTTAAGGAAAAGAAAGCGAAATACGACGACGTTATCCAGGCGGCGCAGCAACAGCAGGGGTAAGTGCCTGGCTGACCGCCCGGAGAAACAGCCGGTTTTACCGGCTGTTTCCTTGTTAACCGTAATTCAGTCCGAATCCGATAAGGAGTGCAGGCACACATGACCCAGAAACCTTTTGACGGTTCTTCCATGGACACCAATGCCGCATTGATCCCCATGGTGATCGAGCAGACCTCTCGCGGTGAGCGGTCTTTCGACATCTATTCACGGCTCCTGAAAGAGCGGGTCATCTTCATGGTCGGTCCGGTGGAAGATCACATGGCCAACCTGATCGTGGCGCAGATGCTGTTCCTCGAGTCGGAGAACCCGGACAAGGACATTCACCTGTACATCAACAGCCCTGGCGGGTCCGTCACGGCGGGTATGTCCATCTACGACACCATGCAGTTCGTCAAGCCGGACGTGGCCACCCTGTGTGTCGGCCAGGCCGCCAGTATGGGCGCGTTCCTGCTGGCCGGCGGTGCCGAGGGCAAGCGGGCCTGCCTGCCCAATTCCCGTGTGATGATCCATCAGCCGCTGGGGGGCTATCAGGGTCAGGCCACCGATATTGAGATCCATACCAAGGAAATTCTCAAGATTCGGGATACCCTGAACCGTATCCTCGCTGAACATACCGGGCAGGACCTGGAAACCATCGCCAAGGACACGGACCGTGACAATTTCATGGATCCGCAGCAGGCGAAGGAGTACGGGCTTATCGATACCGTACTTGATAAGCGCGTATCGAATAAATAATACTGACGGTAATCGACAGGATGTGTGGCCGCGTACTCTTCACTGAGGTGTCAGGGCGGTAGCGGTGCATGCCAGGCCACACATTGGCACCGAAAACCAGACCAGAGGTAATTCAATGGCAGATGAAAGAAACGGCAGGGGCGACGACAACGGTAAGTTGCTGTACTGCTCGTTTTGCGGAAAAAGCCAGCATGAAGTCCGTAAGCTCATTGCAGGGCCGTCGGTATTCATCTGCGACGAGTGTGTCGACCTGTGCAACGATATTATCCGGGAGGAAATCCAGGAGAATGCACAGGAAGAGGCCAGCGACCGCCTGCCGACACCAAACGAGATTCGCAATACCCTGAACGAGTATGTGATTGGTCAGGACCGTGCCAAGGTGGTACTGGCGGTTGCTGTCTACAATCACTACAAGCGTCTGCGCTACGGCGAAGGCAAGGGTGATGTGGAGCTGGGCAAGAGCAACATCCTGCTCATCGGTCCCACCGGTAGCGGTAAGACCCTGCTGGCCGAGACCCTGGCGCGGATGCTGAACGTGCCGTTCACCATTGCCGACGCGACCACGCTGACCGAGGCGGGTTATGTCGGTGAGGATGTCGAGAACATCATCCAGAAGCTGCTGCAGAAGTGCGACTATGATGTGGACAAGGCCCAGCGCGGCATTGTCTATATCGACGAAATCGACAAGATTTCCCGCAAGTCCGATAACCCTTCCATCACCCGCGACGTGTCCGGTGAGGGTGTGCAGCAGGCACTGCTCAAGCTGATTGAGGGCACGGTTGCGTCGGTGCCGCCCCAGGGCGGCCGCAAGCATCCCCAGCAGGAGTTCCTGCAGGTGGATACCGGCAACATGCTGTTTATCTGTGGCGGTGCCTTTGCGGGGCTGGACAAGGTGATCCGTGAGCGTACCGAGAAGAACAGCATCGGCTTTGCCGCCTCGGTGGCCAGTCAGGATGACACCAAGAAGACCGGTGACATTATCCGCAACGTCGAGACCGAGGACCTGGTCAAGTATGGCCTGATCCCGGAATTCGTTGGTCGTCTGCCGGTGGTGGCAACACTGACCGAGCTGGACGAGGAAGCCCTGGTACAGATCCTCACCGAGCCCAAGAACGCGCTGACCAAGCAGTACCAGAAGCTGTTCGATATGGAAGGCGTGGAGTTGGACTTCCGTGAGGATGCATTGCGGGCCGTGGCCCGTCGGGCCATGGAGCGCAAGACCGGTGCTCGTGGCCTGCGGTCCATCATGGAAGCCACATTGCTGGATACCATGTACCAGATTCCGTCAGAGCCGGACGTGACCAAGGTAGTGATCGACGAGAGCGTGATTGACGGGGACTCCGAGCCCTTCAAGATCTACGCCAGCAGCGATCACGCCAAGGCGGTTCCGGAAGACTGAGGGAGCGACCACCGGCGTCTGCCGGACAAACAGAAAAAGGGCGGCAACGCCCTTTTTTTGTGCCTGTTCCAGCGACAGTGTGATGTGACTCCCTGTTACAGCCGGTAGCGGCTGGAAAGCGTCTGTAAAAACATTGCAATTGGGCAAACAACCCCAATGTTCGGTGGTATGCTGAAAGAAACATCGTCAGAGGATGCCTTATGACCCCGACTCCCGAAACCCGTACCGAATACCCGATGCTTCCCCTTCGGGACGTGGTTGTCTTCCCCCACATGGTCGTGCCGCTGTTTGTGGGGCGTGAAAAGTCCATCCAGGCCCTGGAAGTGGCCATGGAGGGCAGCAAGGAGATCCTGCTGGTGTCACAGCGGGATGCGGGTACGGATGATCCCGGCCCGTCCGACGTCTTCAACGTCGGTACGCTGGCCACCGTCCTGCAGATGCTCCGTCTGCCGGACGGTACCGTCAAGGTACTGGTGGAAGGTAATGCCCGCGCCAGCCTGGACGCGGTTGCCGAAGGCGACTACCTGACCGCCACCGCCGAGCTGCTGGAGCCGGATTCCCTCCCGGAACGGGAAGAGGAGGTTCTGGTCCGCACCCTGACGGAAGAGTTCGAGAAGTACGTCAAGATGTCCCGCAAGGTCCCCTCCGAGGTCTCCAGTGCCCTGCAGGGCATCAATGAGGTGGAGCGCCTGGCTGATACCATGGCAGCCCATCTGGAGCTCAAGGTGCCGGAGAAGCAGGAGCTGCTGGAAGCGCTGGATATTCGCAACCGCGTCGAGCTGCTGCTCGGTCGCCTGGACAGCGAGATCGACCTGATCGAGGTGGAGAAGCGCATCCGTGGCCGGGTCAAGAAGCAGATGGAGAAGAGCCAGCGGGAGTATTACCTCAACGAACAGATGAAGGCCATCCAGAAGGAGATGGGCTCCCTGGGCGAAGGCGGCGGCGATTTCGAGGAGCTGGAGCAGAAGCTCGAAGAAGCCGGCCTGCCGGAAGAGGCCCGCAAGAAGACCGAGGCCGAACTGAACAAGCTCAAGATGATGTCGCCCATGTCAGCCGAGGCGACCGTTGTGCGCGGCTACATTGACTGGATGCTGGCGCTGCCCTGGAAGAAGCGCAGCCGTGTCCGGCACGACATCGACAAGGCCCGCAAGATCCTCGACGAGGATCATTACGGCCTCGACGAGGTCAAGAGCCGCATTCTGGAGTACCTGGCGGTACAGAGTCGGGTGAAGAAGGTAAAAGGGCCGGTACTGTGCCTGGTGGGGCCGCCTGGGGTGGGCAAGACCTCCCTGGGGCAGTCCATCGCCCGGGCCACCAACCGCAAGTACACCCGCATGGCGCTGGGTGGCGTGCGGGACGAAGCCGAGATCCGTGGCCACCGCAAGACCTATATCGGCGCACTGCCGGGCAAGCTGGTCCAGAAGCTCTCCAAGGTGGGGGTGAAGAATCCGCTGTTCCTGTTCGACGAGATCGACAAGATGGGCATGGACCACCGGGGCGACCCAGCATCGGCCCTGTTGGAGGTACTGGATCCGGAGCAGAACCACACCTTCAACGACCACTACCTGGAAGTGGATTACGACCTGTCGGATGTGATGTTCGTGTGCACTTCCAACTCCATGAACATCCCGCCGGCGCTGCTTGACCGCATGGAGATTATCCGCATTCCCGGTTATACCGAGGATGAGAAGGTCAACATCGCGCTCAAGTACCTGCTGCCGAAGCAGCTCAAGGCCAACGGCCTGAAAAAGAACGAGCTGATGGTGCCGGAGCAGACCCTGCGGGACGTGATCCGCTATTACACCCGCGAGGCGGGCGTAAGGAGCCTTGAGCGGGAGATTGCCAAGATCTGCCGCAAGGTGGTCCGGGAACATGTGGAAAAAGGCGAGAAGACGGCTCTGGAGCTGTCGCCGGAGATGCTGGAAGACTATTCCGGCGTCCGCAAGTTCAAGTACGGCCTGGCGGAAGAGAAAAATCAGGTGGGCTCTGTAACCGGCCTGGCCTGGACCTCGGTGGGGGGTGAACTGCTGACCATCGAGACCGCTGTGACCTCCGGCAAGGGCCGGGTGGTGAAAACCGGTTCCCTGGGTGACGTGATGCAGGAGTCCATCCAGGCGGCCCTGACCGTGGTTCGCAGTCGGGCCCCGGGGCTTGGAATTCGTGACGACTTTCACGAAAAACAGGATCTGCATGTACACGTACCAGAAGGCGCCACACCAAAAGATGGTCCCAGCGCCGGTATTGGCATGTGCACCGCATTGGTCTCTTCCCTGACCGGAATCCCGGTTCGCGCGGATGTCGCCATGACCGGTGAGATCACCCTCCGGGGTCGTGTGCTGGCCATCGGCGGGCTCAAGGAAAAGCTCCTTGCGGCGCATCGCGGGGGTATCAAGACGGTCATTATCCCGGACGAAAATGTAAGAGATCTCAAGGAGATACCGGATAATATCAAGGAGTCTCTCGAGATCCGACCGGTGAAATGGATCGATGAGGTCCTGGACGTGGCACTGGAATATACCCCGGAGCCGCTGACCAGTACTTCCGCCTCCCAGGCGCAGGGAGCCGGCAGCCGCGACGATGACGGCGATGCTGGCGAAAGAATCAACACACATTAAAAGCTGCGTGCTTTGTTGACATGCCTGAGAGCCCGTTGGTATAACTGTTTCGCCGTGAAGCAGCCAATACCAAGGGCTCCCGCGCGATCAAAACCTATTCCGTGGACCGGTTAACAGCCGCAGGGAATAAAAAAAGTGAAAAATGGCATTCTCCGACCGCTTATGCGATAGTCGGGAACGTCTCAGAAAAATAAACAGACCGAGAACTTCCAACCTGAAATCGAAGGGGTTTAGTGTGAACAAGTCCGAACTTATCGATGCAATTGCAGAGTCCGCCGATATCTCCAAGGCCGCCGCTGGCCGTGCTCTGGACGCCATGACCGGCTCCATCACCGGCGCGCTGCAAAAAGGCGACCAGGTGACCCTGATCGGCTTTGGTACTTTCTCTGTAAAAGAGCGTGCCGCTCGCACTGGTCGTAACCCGCAGACTGGCGCCGAGATCAAGATCCCGGCCTCCAAGGTGCCCGGGTTCAAGGCAGGCAAGGCTCTGAAGGACGCCGTCAAGTAACGGACTCCTTCGGCAGGCGGCACTGGCATTTCCTGACCAGTGCCGCCCTGCTCGGATTCAAGGCGCATTCCATCAAGGGTGCGCCTTTTTACGTTCAGTCGGCCAGCAAAGAAGCAGCCCTGCAGTTCCGGGCATCCCGCTGACTGTTTTTCCAGAAGAACACTGAAAAGAGGCCTGACGCTGAACCTGATACCAGCAGGATGGTAGGGAAAGGTGCGAGCGATCCGGGAGGAACATGCTTCAAGATATTCGGGAAAATGCCCAGGGCACCATTGCCAAGATCATCATCGCCGTATTGATTGTGTCCCTGTCTATCTGGGGGATGGATGCCATTGTCGGCGGTTTCCGGGGTGAACCGGAGGTGGCGACGGTGAATGGCGAGGACATCACCGAACGTGAATACCAGCGGATGGTACAGATTGCCAGCCAGCAGCAACTCAGGCAGATGGAGAATCCGGATCCGACGCTGCTGGACGAAGACCAGATCCGCAAGGACACCCTGGAAAGCATGATCCGGGCCGAAGTCCTGGCACAGGATGCCAGTGACCAGGGGCTGGCACTGAACAACGTCAGTGTCGACCAGCTTATTGTGGGCATGCCCCAGTTCCAGGTGGATGGCGAATTCAGCCAGGAGCGTTTTACATCCTTTGTCCGCAACCTGGGAATGACGCCCACTGAATTCCGTGAAGTGCTTAAGCGTGACTATATCAGTAACCAGATCCGCACCGCGGTGGTTCGCGGCGGACTCTCTCCCGATCAATCGGCTCGCCGGTTACTGGCCCTCCAGAACCAGAGCCGTGACTTCAGGCTGCTGCGCCTGTCCGGTGACTCCGTGGCCGATCAGGTGGAGGTCACCGAGGACGACGTGGCCCAGTGGTACGAGGACAACCAGTCGCGCTTCATGCAGCCGGAATCCGTGGATGTGGAGTACCTGGTGCTCTCCATTGACGATGTACGGGAAGGCATCGAGGTGTCCGAAGAGGAAGTCCGTCAGCGCTATGACCAGATGGCCGGCCAGCTGACCCAGGAAGAGCGCCGCAGTGCCCATATCCTGATTGAGGACGGAGAGGACGCCCAGGAAACGATCGACACCATCCAGCAGCGTCTGGAAGACGGCGCCGACTTCGCCGAGCTGGCCAGGGAGTTTTCCGATGATCCGCTGTCGGCGGAGCAGGGCGGTGACCTGGGCTATCTGATGGAGGGTGACCTGGGCGGCGCCTACGACGAGGCCCTGTTTTCCCTGGATGAGGGTGGGATCGCTGGCCCGGTGGAAGGCGACTATGGCACCCATTTCATCAAATTGCTGGATATCCGGAAGGGTGACGCTCCGAGTTTCGAGGAGCAGGCGCCGGAGATCCGTTCGCAACTGGCCCAACGCCAGGCCGGCGAGGAATTCTCACGCCAGCGTACGGAACTGGCTGATCTGGCCTTTTCCGGCGACGGCCTGGATTACCCGGCGGAGCAGTTCGAGCTGGAGGTGCAGACCCGCTCCGGTGTGACCCGGGAGAATAACGAGCCGCCCTTTGATCACGCCGGTCTGGTACGGCAACTGTTCTCCGCCGATGTGCTGGAAGACGGCTTCAACACCGAGCTTATCGATGTCAGCCAGACGTCCGCTGTGGTGGCCCGGGTCGCGGAGCATCATCCGGAAGAACCCAGGCCGTTGGCCGAGGTGTCCGACCAGATCCGTGAACGCCTCAAGCGGGAGCGTACCCTGGAACTGCTCCATGAGAAGGCCGATGAGCTCCTTGCCCGGTTGCGTGACGGAGAGGCCTCCCCGGAAGGCGATGAATGGACCCGTCATGAGGGCGTCACCCGGGGGCAGAATGACCTTGCCGGACCGGTACAGGCTACGGTGTTCTCTCTGGCTGAACCGGCCGAGGATGGCTTCACCTTCGATACGGCTGAAATCGGGACCGACCTGGCGATTATCGCCCTGTCCGGCGTCACCGACGGTGAGGTGGAAGAAGGTAGCGAGGAAGTCAGGAACATGAGCCTGTTCCTGGCCCAGCTCAATGGCCAGAGCGAATACCGGGCCTACGTGCAGACCCTGCGCGATCGGGCGGAAATCGAGCGTCCCTGACGTTATCGACCCTGCCCGGGTCGTCTGAAAAAACAGCCCGCCCCCGGAATTATCCGGCGGCGGGCTTTTTTGTGTGCGACAAACCTGGCAATCCGGCAAGAGGGTTGTCATGATTTTTGTATGATAATGATAAAACCACCGCTGGGAGTCTGCGCGGTGCGACTTTCTATCGCGCAGACTCCCCAGGGAGCTGAGGAGGCACCAATATGGGTAGCCCGGACACCGCCTGTGACCTGATTCTGTTCGGGGCCATGGGTGATCTTGCCTCGAAGAAGCTGTTCCCGGCCCTGTATCACCTCCATCGGGCCGACCTGCTGGCACCGGGCACCCGGATACTGGCACTGGCACGCCGGGGCTATTCCACCGCCGAGGCAAGACAGGTCATCCGGGAACGGCTGTCCCGGACGCTGGGGCCTGACGAGCTGTGCCCGTCGGCGATGGAAGCCTTCCTGGAACGGGTGGAGTACCAGGACCTGGATTTCTCCAGCCGTGAGGGCTACCTGACGCTGGAACAGTGGCACGGCAGGGGGGCCTCGGAGAACACCCTGATCCTGTACTACGCCACACCCCCGGGCCTCTATGCCACTATTACCGGGCACCTGGCCAGCGTCGGCTGTTGCGACGATACCACCCGGGTGGTGGTGGAGAAGCCCATCGGCCATGACCTGGCGTCGTCCAGGGAACTCAACGACCAGTTGGCCAGTGTGTTCCGGGAAGAGAACATCTACCGAATCGATCATTACCTGGGCAAGGAAACGGTTCAGAACCTGATTGCCCTGCGGTTTGCCAATAACCTGTTTGCCTCCCAATGGGACCAGAACCATATTTCCCATGTGGAGATCACCGTGGCGGAGAGTGTGGGCATAGAAGGACGCTGGTCCTACTTCGATGGCGCCGGGCAATTGCGGGATATGGTACAGAGTCACCTGTTGCAACTGCTTTGCCTGCTGGCCATGGACCCGCCGTCGGACCTGTCGTCGGACAGCATCCGGGATGAGAAGGTAAAGGTGCTCAAGGCCCTGGCGCCCCTGACCCAGGAGCGCATTACCACCCACCTGGTGCGGGGGCAGTACACGGCGGGAACGGCCGATGGCAAGCCGGTGCCCGGCTACCTGGAAGAGGAGGGATCCGCGGGGCACAGCCATACCGAGACCTTCGTCGCCCTCAAGGTGGAGATCGAGAACTGGCGCTGGGCGGGGGTGCCGTTCTATATCCGGACGGGCAAGCGGTTGCCGGAGAAACGGTCCGAGGTGATCGTGCACTTCAAGCCGGCCCCCCATTACATCTTCGACCCGGACCAGAAACACCTGGCCAACAACAAGCTGATCATCCGGCTGCAACCGGACGAGGGCATGTCGCTGCAGATCCTCACCAAGGACCAGGGGCTCAGTCGTGGCATGCGCCTGCGTCAGGGGCCCCTGGAGCTGACCTTCGCCGAGGCGTTCAACACTGATCGTATCCCGGACGCCTACGAACGCCTGCTGCTGGAGGCCATGAAAGGCAATCAGTATCTGTTCGTGCGCCGGGATGAGGTGGAGTATGCCTGGCACTGGGTGGACCAGTTGCTGGCCAACTGTGAGGAATGTGGCGCCCATCCGAAGCGTTACGCCGCCGGCACCTGGGGACCGGTGGCCTCCATCGCCATGATCACCCGCGATGGCAGGAGTTGGTATGAAGACGTCTGAACAGCCACTGTTGCCCGGAGTCTACCTCCGGTCCTTCGCGGATCCGCAGGCCCTGTCCGCTGAACTGGCGGACCAGGTGGCCAGTCGACTGCGGCAGTCCATCAGGGAGCGCGATAGTGCGTTGCTGGTGGTTTCCGGCGGGCGCACGCCGGCCGGCTTTCTGCAGGCGCTCTCCGCGTTGTCACTGCCCTGGGAACAGGTGACCATCGTGCCCTCGGATGAACGCTGGGTGGCCGCGGAGAGCGACCAGCGCAACAGCCGCATGATACGGCAACACCTGCTCCAGGGACCCGCTGCCAGTGCCCGCCTGATGGAGCTGGTGGAGGAGGACGACGGGACCCCGGGGGAGGCAGCCAGGCAGGCGTCTGAACGGCTCGCCGGACTGCACTGGCCCGCCGATGTGGTGGTGCTGGGCATGGGGGAGGACGGCCACACCGCCTCGCTGTTTCCCGATGCCCCGGAACTGTCCATGGCCATGGCGGCGGATGCGCCACCGGTAGCGGCAATCACGCCGGACTCCCAGTCCATAGTCCGCCTGACCCTCAGTGCCCGGATACTGTCAGACGCGCGGATGACCGTGCTACTGCTCCAGGGGGATGACAAGAGAGCCGCCCTGGACGAAGCCATCGCCGAGCCGTTCGCCATCGGGCCGATGCCCGTCCGTTACTTTTTCCACCGGCCCTTGGCCATTTTCTGGAGTCCCTGATTCCGGCAAGGAGGACCGTCATGCCCGGACTTTCAAAGGATCAGCAACAGCGTATACAGGCAGTGCTGGCGACAGGACCGCTGGTGCCGGTGATCACCCTTCATCGGGAAGAGGACGCCGTCCCCCTGGCGGAGGCGCTGGTGGAGGGGGGCATCCGGGTGTTGGAAATCACCCTGCGCACGCCCCAGGCCCTGCCGGCCATCGAGGCCCTGAGCAAGCGCCTGCCCGGGGATGTTCTGGTGGGGGCGGGCACCGTTACCGATCCCGTCGCCTATCGTCAGGCCGAGAGTGCCGGTGCCCGCTTTGTGGTCAGCCCCGGCATTACGCCACGGCTACTGGATTACGGGCTGACCGCCCATGCGCCGCTGTTACCGGGCGTGGCCACGGTGTCGGAACTGATGCTGGGGTATGAGCTGGGCTATCGGGCCTTCAAGTTCTTCCCGGCGGCGGTTGTCGGTGGGTTGGAGGGCCTGAAAGCCATGGCCGGACCATTCCCCGATGTGGTGTTCTGTCCCACCGGGGGGATCCGCCGGGACACGGCCCGGGACTACCTGGCGCTGGCCAACGTGGTAGCGGTGGGGGGCACCTGGCTGACGCCGGAGACGCAGGTCAGCCAGGGGGACTGGCCGGGAATCACCCGGCTGGTCCGGGAGAGCCTGGCAAGTTGCCAGGGTTAACGGATATCGTCGCCCACCCGCAGGATTTTCATGGTATTGGTGCCACCCTGGGCGTTGACGTAGTCGCCCTTGGTGACCACCACCAGATCCCCGGGCTTGACGATGCCCCGGTTCTGCAGCTCCCCGACCGCCAGGGCATTGGTCTCCTCCGGCGGGATTTCCGCGGAATCAAAGGGCACGGTCTGCACCCCCCGGTACAGGGCCACCCGGTGCTGGGTGGTGAAATGCCGGGAAAAGGCGAAGATGGGCAGCCCCGACTTGATACGGGACATCAGCAGCGGCGTGGCGCCGGTTTCGGTCAGGCAGATGATGGCGGTCACGCCCTGCAGGTGGTTGGCGGCGTACATGGCGGACAGGGCAATGGCCTCGTCCACCCGCTCCATGCTCTCGTGCATGCGGTGGCCGGACTGGTGCATGGACGGGTGACGTTCCGCGCCCTTGCAGATGCGGTCCATGGCTTCCACCGCCTGCACCGGGTAGTCGCCCACGGCGGTCTCGGCGGACAGCATGACGGCATCGGTGTAGTCCATCACCGCATTGGCCACGTCGGAGACTTCGGCCCGGGTGGGCATGGGGTTGTCGATCATCGACTCCATCATCTGGGTGGCGGTGATCACCACCCGATCCAGGGCCCGGGCCCGGGCAATGATGTGCTTCTGCACGGCCACCAGTTCGGCGTCGCCGATTTCCACGGCCAGGTCGCCACGGGCCACCATGACCGCGTCCGAGGCCAGGATGACGGCGTCCAGGGCCTGCGTATCGTGGGCCAGCTCGGCGCGCTCGATCTTGGCCACCAGGGCCGCGGACGAGCCGGCGTCCCGTAACAGTTGCCGGGCCGTGTGCATGTCGTCGGCGGTGCGGACGAAGGACACCGCCACATAGTCCGCGCCCAGTTCGGCGGCGGTGGTGATGTCCTCCCGGTCCTTGGTGGTCAGGGCGTCGGCGGACAGGCCACCACCGCGCTTGTTGAGGCCCTTGTTGTTGGACAGCGGGCCGCCGATCAGCACCGTGGAGGTGATGCTGCGGTCGTCCACGGCGGTCACTTCCATCTCGATACGGCCATCGTCCAGCACCAGGATATCGCCGGTGGTGACATCCTGGATCAGTTGTTCGTAGTCGATACCGACCCGCTGGTCGTCACCGGCTTCCTTGTCCATGGCGGCATCCAGGATGAACGTCTGGCCTGCCTTCAGGGTAACCTTGTTGTCCCGGAACCGGGCGATCCGGAGCTTGGGTCCCTGCAGGTCCGCCAGGATGGCCACGAAGCGGCCGCAGTTGGCGGCGGCGTCCCGCACCCGGCGGGCCCGGTCGCAGTGCTCGCCGGCGCTGCCATGGGAAAAGTTGAGACGGGTGACGTCCAGCCCGGCACGGATAATGCGTTCAAGGGTGTCGGGGGCGTCGGTGGCGGGGCCGAGGGTGGCGACGATCTTGGTGCGCCTTAGCTGCTCTGGCATAGCGTATCGATTCCTTGTCTGGAGGCCTGCCTGACGGGGCGACCTGATGGCCCCGTCATGGTAGTGTCAGATTGTAACAGAATGGTGAAGGAGGGCGGCGATGCACCCCACCGTACAGCAGGTAACGGACCGTATTGTCCGGCGTAGCCGTGACAGCCGGCAAGACTACCTTGGGCGTATGCAGGCACTGGGCCGGCAGTCGCCCCACCGGGCCACCCTGTCCTGCGGTAACCTGGCCCACGGCTTTGCGGCCTGCCAGCCCGGTGACAAACAGACCCTGAAACTGATGAACCAGGCCAATGTGGCCATGGTGTCGGCCTACAACGACATGCTCTCGGCCCACCAGCCCTATGCCGGCTTCCCGGACGTGATCCGCGAGGCGGCCCATGGCATGGGATCTGTGGCCCAGTTCGCCGGCGGCACCCCGGCCATGTGCGACGGCGTGACCCAGGGCCAGCCGGGCATGGAGCTGAGCCTGGTATCCCGGGACGTGATCGCCATGAGCACCGCCGTGGCCCTCAGCCACAACATGTTCGACGCCACCCTGCTGCTGGGGATCTGCGACAAGATTGTGCCGGGGCTATTGATCGGGGCGCTGAGCTTTGGTTACCTGCCCACGGTGCTGGTGCCCGCCGGCCCCATGCCGTCCGGCCTGCCCAACAAGGAAAAGCAGCGGGTCCGACAACTGTATGCCGAGGGCAGGGTGGGGAAGGACGAACTGCTGGAAGCCGAAAGCGAGTCCTACCACAGCCCCGGTACCTGCACTTTCTACGGCACCGCCAACAGCAATCAATTGCTGGTGGAAGTCATGGGCCTGCATCTGCCTGGTGCGGCCTTCATCAACCCGGGCACGCCCCTGCGGGAGGCACTCACCCGGGCCGCCACGGAGCAGGTGATCCGCCTGTCCCGGCCCAATGGCGGTGAACTCGGCCTGGCCCAGATGGTCTCGGAGAAGACCATCGTCAACGCCCTGGTGGCGCTGCTGGCCACCGGTGGCTCCACCAACCACACCCTCCACTGGGTGGCCATTGCCCGGGCGGCGGGCATTATGATCGACTGGGACGACTATGCCGAGCTGTCGGCGGTGACTCCCCTGCTCACACGCATCTACCCCAACGGCCAGGCGGACGTGAACCATTTCCACCAGGCCGGGGGCACGGCGTTCCTGATCCGGGAGCTGCTGGACGCCGGTCTGCTGCACGAAGACGTGGACACGGTGATGGGGCATGGCCTGCGGGCCTATACCCACACACCCACCCTGGAGGACGACAAACTGGTGTGGCACCCCGCGCCGGAGATGACCCTCGATGTCGGCGTGTTGCGCCCGGTGTCGGAACCCTTTGACGCCGAGGGCGGGTTGAAGGTCATGCAAGGTAACCTGGGCCGGGGCATTATCAAGACCTCGGCGGTGGCCACCGAGCATCGGGTGGTGGAGGCCCCGGCCCTCGTGTTTGATGATCAGTCCGACGTGGCTGCCGCCTTTGACCGGGGCGAGCTGGATCGGGATTTCGTGGCGGTGGTGCGCTGGCAGGGGCCGGCCGCCAACGGCATGCCCGAGCTGCACAAGCTGACCCCCTACCTGGGTAGCCTCCAGGACCGGGGATTCCAGGTGGCCCTGGTGACCGATGGGCGCATGTCCGGTGCCAGCGGTAAGGTGCCGGCGGCCATCCATGTCTATCCGGAAGCAGCCAGGGGCGGTGCCCTGGCGAAGGTGCGGGATGGTGATATGATTCGGGTAGACGCCGTCCGTGGGGAGCTGTCGGTGCAGGTATCCGGCGGCAACCTGGAAGACCGGGAACCGGCCAGGGCGGACCTGTCCGGCAACCAGCACGGGCTGGGCCGTGAACTGTTTGCCTGGTTCCGCCAGGGCGCGTCGGAGCCGGAACAGGGGGCTACACTGTTCTTCCAGTCCCACGATTGATTCGAACAATAAAAAGGAGCACAACGGCCTATGAGCCAGTATCTGTTGGCGATCGACCAGGGAACCACCAGCTCCCGGGCTATCCTCTTCACCCGGGAGGGCCGGATCCACGCCGTGGAGCAGCAGGAATTCGAGCAGATCTATCCACACAGTGGCTGGGTGGAGCATGACCCGGAAGCCATCTGGGACACGGTGAAGTCCACTTGCCAGGCGGTACTGGACAACAACGGTGTGGACACCAGCCAGATCCTGGGGGTGGGCATCACCAACCAGCGGGAAACCACCGTCCTCTGGGACCGGCAGACCGGCAAGCCGGTATACAACGCCATCGTCTGGCAGGACCGCCGCACGGCCGGATTGTGCCAGCAACTCAAGGATGATGGCCATGAGCCGGGGGTGACCGAACGTTCCGGGCTGCTGATCGACCCCTATTTCTCCGCCACCAAGATCCGCTGGATACTGGACAATGTGGAGGGGGCCCGGGAGCGGGCGGAGAAGGGGGAACTGGCCTTTGGCACCATCGATACCTTCCTGCTGTGGCGGCTCACCGAAGGGCGCTCCTTCCTGACCGATGCCACCAACGCCTCCCGCACCATGCTGTTCAATATCCACGAACAGCGCTGGGACCCGGACCTGCTGAAACTCTTTGGCATCCCCGAATCCCTGCTGCCGGAAGTACGGGACTGTGCCTCGGACTTCGGCACCATCGCCGAAGGCCTGCCGGCAGCGGGTGTGACGATCGGTGGTGTGGCCGGGGACCAGCAGGCGGCACTGTTCGGCCAGACCTGCTTTGCCGAGGGCACGGCCAAGAGCACCTACGGCACCGGCTGCTTCCTGATCCTCAACACAGGGGATCAGGCCCTGAAATCCGAACACCGGTTGCTCACCACGGTGGGGTATCGCCTCAACGGCAAGACCACCTATGCCCTGGAGGGCAGCATCTTCATCGCCGGTGCCGCCATCCAGTGGCTGCGGGACGGCCTCAGCCTGATCCGCATGGCGGACGAGTGCGAGATGCTGGCGGAACAGACCCCGGTGGACCACGGCGTCTACCTGGTGCCCGCGTTTACCGGCCTGGGGGCGCCCCACTGGGATCCCAAGGCGCGAGGGGCCATGTTTGGCCTGACCCGGGATACCGGCATCAAGGAGATTGTCACCGCCGGCCTGCAGTCCGTATGCTACCAGACCAAGGACCTGCAGAAGGCCATGGAGGACGACGGCGTGCGCCCGGTGGCGCTACGGGTCGATGGTGGCATGGTGGTGAACAACTGGGTGTTGCAGTTCCTGGCGGATATCCTGGGAGCGACCGTGGACAGGCCCGAGGTGATAGAAACCACGGCCCTTGGCGCGGCCTTCCTGGCAGGGCTCCAGGCCGGGGTCTACGAGAGCCTGGAGGATATTGAGAAACTCTGGCGCTGCGAGCGCCGGTTCGAGCCGGCCATGTCCAAGGCGGACCGTGACCGGCTCTATGACGGATGGCTGGAGGCTGTGCGGCGGTTGCAGGCTGACTGACAACCGCCGGTCGCGTGCCGTCAGTGGCTACAGGTGGCTACTGGAGGGTCAGCGGGACGCCAGCCTCCCGGCGGACCGCCTGCCATTCCTCCAGGGTCCGGGCCGCCTCGGGGCCCGGTACCGTGCCGAGGATCTCGTAGAAACCACTGTTGTACTCGTCCGCAAGCACCTCGTCACGGGACTGCATTCGCACCAGGTAGACGGACTGTACATTCTGGTGGTCGAAGGCCCGCCATTCCTGTTCATCCTTGAGCAGAGAGTACTTGTGGCCCTCCAGGGCCCGGATCACATCGGCGGTATTGGTGGTGCCGGCCCGTTCCACCGCGTCCTTGTACTGGTGGACGATGCTGTAGGCGGAGGCCGCCGCGGATGACGGCCGCATGTTGTGCTGGCTGGAGAAAGCCTCGACAAAATTGATGCCCTGCTCGTAACCCTTCTCGTAAGGCAGGTTCCAGAACCAGGGGGCGGCACCGATGATACCTTCCATCAGCGAAGGCCCCAGTTGCAGTGCGGTACCCAGGCTGGTGTTGGGCCAGACGATCTGCATCTTGTCCTTCAGTCCCATGTCATAGGAGATATTCACTGCACGGACCATGTCGCCGCCGCCAAGGATCAGCACCAGCACATCGGCGCCACTGGCTTCCGCCTGTTCCAGGGCGGCCTGGAAATCCCGTGAGGTGGCGTTGGGGAACGGCGTGCGGGTGACCGGATGACGGTCGGTATCCTCGGTGCCGGAGGCCGCGCGCACGGAGTCCTCAACCGAGTAGCCCCAGGAATAGTCAGCGGTAATGAAGAAGTACTTCTTGTCCCGGAACTCTTCGGCCAGATACTTACCGATCGCGCTCGCCGTCATCCAGGCGTTGTAGGATTCACGGAACATGTGGGTGTGGCCGGCGGTCCCGGTGGTGGCATTGGCGTAGGTCAGGGTGCCGAAGTAAATCCGGTCTCTTTCCTTGGCGGCCCGGCCCGCCGCGATGGCGACCGCCGAGGAGACCCCACCGAACAGCATCTGGACATTTTCCTCGTCAACCATTTCATGGACGTTGGCGGCGCCCCGCTTGGGATCCAGTTGGGTATTGCGGACCACCAGCTCCACCGGGCGACCCAGGATGCCGCCGGCCTCATTGATTTCGTCCACAGCCAGGAAAGCCCCCATCCGCTGCTGGAGGCCGAGATACTCATAGCGGCCACTGGCGGGGTAGTTGAGTCCGATTTTCAGTACTTCCTGCGCGCTGATCAACGGACTGGTGAGCAGCAGCGCTAGTGCCATTACAACGTTCTTCTTCATGAATGATTCCATTTTCTGGGTTTATTGTAGGGTCAGGGGCATTTCCGCCTCGCGACGGTCGGCCTCCCACTCTTCCCGGGTGCGGACCGCCTCGTTCCCCGGCAGGGTATGGACGATCTCGAAATAGTCGCTGGAATATTCATCCGCCAACACTTCCTCCCGGGGGCGGATCTGGACGACGTAGACGGACTGGACATTCTGGTGGTCAAAGGCCCGCCACTCCTGTTCATCCTTCAGGAAGGTGTAGCGGTGCCCTTCCAGAGCACGGATGACATCGGCGGTATTGGTGGTACCGGCCCGTTCCACTGCATCCTTATACTGGTAGACGATACTGTAGGCGGAGGCGGCGGCTGAGGACGGGCGCATCTCGTAGCGGTCAGAGAAGTCCTGAACGAACTGCTGGCCACGTTCATAGCCCGCCTCCCGGGGCAGGTTCCATACCCAGGGCGCGGCGCCGATGACGCCCTCCATGATGCTGGGGCCGACCTGGTTGGCCATGCTCAGGGTGATATTGGGAACCACGATCTGCATCTTGTCGTGGAGGCCCATGGAATAGGCAATATTCACCGCCCTCACCATGTCATCACCGAACAGCACCATGGCGAGGACATCCGCATCACTGTCGGCTGCCTGTTCCAGTGCCGCCTGGAAATCGCTGGTCAGGGCGTTGGGGAAGGGCGTCAGGGTGCCGGCATGCCGGCTGGTGTCGCTGGTATCCGTGAACTGGCGCAGGGACTCTTCCACGGACCAGCCCCAGGTATAGTCAGCGGTGATATAGAAAAATTTTTTGTCCGAGTAGTTCTCGCTCAGGAAGCTGCCCAGGGCCTTGGCGGACATCCAGGCATTGAAGGGTTCCCGGAACATGTGGGTATGCCCGGCGCTGCCGGTGGTGGCGTTGGAATAGGTGAGGGTGCCGAAGTAGATCCGGTCCCGTTCCTTTGCCGCCTTGCCCGAGGCTATGGCAACCGCGGAGGAGGAGCCGCCGAACAGCATCGCCACATCATGATTGTCGATCAGGTCCGCGGTGTTGGCGGCGCCGCGCTCCGGATCCCCCCGGGTGTTGCGGATCACCAGTTCCACTGGTTGCCCCAGGATGCCGCCGCTGGCGTTGATCTCCTCCACCGCCAGGAAGGCTCCCATGCGCTGTTGCAGGCCCTGGTCCTGGTAGCGACCGGTCTGCGGGTAGTTGAATCCCAGTTTCAGGGGTTCTGCCAGTATGGGCGCCGACAGCACAACGAGCGATGAAAGGATGGCGAGGGAACGAATCCACCTGGGCATGCAAGCATCTCCTTCGGGTAGCCACCGGGGCTCCCTTATCTATCTGTTGTGTTTGTTAAATATTGAAAAATGCATTGGCAAGGCCAAGTGTTGTCGCTCTTGCCCGAATTCGCAATGTGACCTTGGTGGAAAAATGTGGCAACCGGTAACAGGGTGTGACGATGCGTAACTGAGGTATCGGCTGTCGAAGCCTGATCGCGCCAATGGCCGCCACCGGATTATAACACGTTGATAGTCGTCGGCTTCCCGGCCCCGGGCACCGCCAGTTTTGACGACTATCAAATGCTCAGCCATTCTTTGGGGTACCCTGGCGGCATTCAATGTTCTCCGGGGATCGAGGAGGAGGTGGCAAGCTGATGGCCAAGACCCGTAAAGAAGAACTCGAACGGCTCAAGCAGGAACTGACCCGTCGTCTGGAACGTTACGAGGCTCACCAGCATCGCGACGAAGGCAAGCTGGAAGCGGATTTTTCCGAGCAGGCGGTACAGCGTCAGAACGACGAGGTGGTGGATCACCTGGAGCTGGAGGTGCGGGAGGAACTCCGCCAGGTCATCCATGCCCTTGACCGGCTGGAGGAGGGCGAAGGTGAACGTTGCGAGCGCTGCGGTGACACGATCAACCCGGAACGCCTGAAAATCCTGCCCTGGGCGTCACTGTGCATACGCTGTGCCGAAGACGAGGAGGAGTAGTTCGCCCCCCAACACTCAGGAAGGAGGTTAACAATCCATGTCCTCTACGGTTGACGATACCAAGGGCGGCATGTCCAGAAGCCGGGTGATCGGCCTGTTTACCGGGCTGGCCCTGCTGGCCGTAACGCTGGTACTGCCTCCACCCGGCGACCTTTCCGATAGTGCCTGGGCAGCGCTGGGGCTGATGATGCTGATGGCGTCATGGTGGGCCACGGAAGCCATTCCGATACCGGCAACCTCCCTGGTGCCCATTGTGCTGATTCCGGCACTGGGCCTTGGTTCGGTGAAGGATGCCACCACGCCCTACGCCAACCCGATCATATACCTGTTCCTCGGCGGGTTCACGCTGGGGCTGGCCATGCAGCGATGGAATCTGCACCGGCGTATTGCCCTGCATATCCTGCTGATTGTGGGTACCAGTCCCCGGCGCCAGATCGGCGGTTTCATGCTGGCTACCGCCTTTCTGAGCATGTGGGTGTCGAATACCGCCACCACCATCATGATGATGCCCATCGGGCTTTCGGTACTGAGCATGATGGAAATCGACAACGAAGAAGCGTTGCACCGTTTCGGGGTGGCCCTGCTGCTGGCCATTGCCTACTCCGCCAGTGTGGGCGGTATCGCGACACTGATTGGTACCCCGCCCAATGCTTTGCTGGCAGCCTATCTGGGTGACCAGCAGGGCGTCAGCGTAGGGTTCGCCCAGTGGATGGTGATCGGTGTGCCGGTCGCCCTGGTCATGTTGCTGGTGATCTGGTGGTGGCTCACCCGTGGGGATTTCGGCGGCCGTCGCTCCGGCGACTCAGGCCAGGCGATCCGCGACGAACTCCGCAGCCTGGGTACCATGTCCAATGCCGAGGTCCGGGTGGCCATCGTGTTTATCCTGACCGCCGCGGCCTGGATCTTCCGGCCCCTGCTGACGGAGATTGAGGCATTGTCCTGGCTGAGCGATACGGTGATCGCGATATTTGCGGCGGTCATGCTGTTCCTGCTGCGATCCGGCCAGCGTGACGGAGAGGGGCTGATGGAATGGGAAACGGCCCGGGATCTGCCCTGGGGTGTTTTACTGCTGTTCGGTGGTGGCCTGGCGCTGGCGGGGGTGATCAGTAGTTCCGGGCTGGCGGACGCCATCGCCGAGAGCTTGTCGGCGCTGGAGGTGCTACCCACCCTGTTGATGGTTGGTCTGGTGGTGGCGGTCATCATCTTCCTGACCGAGGTCACCAGTAATACCGCCACCGCAGCGGCGTTCCTGCCACTGCTGGGGGCCCTGGCCGTGGGCCAGGACATGTCGCCGGTGTTGTTGACGGTCCCCGCAGCCATTGCGGCCAGCTGTGCTTTCATGATGCCGGTGGCGACCCCCCCCAATGCCATCGTATTCGGTAGCGGTCACATCGCTATCAGCGACATGATAAAGGCCGGGTTTGTGCTCAACCTGATCGGTATCGTGCTGGTGACGCTGTTGGGTTACCTGCTGATGGGGGTGGCTTTCTCGATCTGACAAGGTGGATGGTTCCTGGCCGCTCAGTCCTCCGGTTGTACCAGGTCCACCCACTGCTGGGACAGCCAGTAGAAGCGGCCCTCGCCCGCCGGGTAGGTGCAATTGTAGCGGAAGCGCCGGCTGTTGAAGGCTCCCGCCGCCTGCACCATCACCGCCTGCCCCTGATGCTCCAGTGGCAGCCGCCCGCGCCCGGAAGCGAAGCAGGTGAGAGCCTCCGGTTTCAGTTGGTCCGGCAACCGGAGGGTCAGGCGGGGTGGGTTGTCTGCCACGATACCATCCGGCAGCTGGGCGGCGTCCACCGGCAACGACCGGCTGCGCAGCTTGTCATTAAGGCTATCCAGTTGCCCGTAGGCGGTTGCCATGGGAAACCGGGGCAGGCGGCTCGGGTCCGAGGTCGGGCCGATGGCACCGGATTGCTGGCCATAGCCGTACCAGTCCCGTTCGTCCAGGAGCTGTTCCAGGCCGGTGTCGTACTCGCCATAGGGGTAGGCGAACAGCGGATTGTCCACATTCAGTCGTTCGTCCAGTAGCGATTGGGCATGGTCCAGGCTGGTGGTCACCCGCTGGTGCCAGTCATTGCGGGACTCTCCAGGCTTTCGCGGCAGGTGGCCATGGTCATGGCTGTGGTTGGCGATGGTCACATGGGACTGGTCGGCGGCCTCCTCCAGCTGTTGCCAGCTCATATGGCCCTGGCTGCCCACGGCCTGGGTATTGACGAAAATGGTGTACGGGTAGCCGTACTCGTCCAGGATGGGGGCCGCCGTGGTCCAGACGGATTCGTAGGCATCATCGAAGGTGATGGCCACCTGCTGTTGCTCCTCGAGCCTGCCTGCAAGGGCCGCTTCGGTGCCGGATTCCAGGGGGACCACCTCAAGCCCGAGCTTCCGGATACGATCCAGTTGGGCACGGAACAGGTTCACCTGGGTACTGGTGCTGGCGGGTGTCCGGTCGCTGATGTGGTGGTACTGGAGCACGACCAGGTCCGCCCGGGCGGGGAGGGAGGCAACAGTCATCAACGCAGCCAGGGTCAGGTATCGCGTCAGCATGGGGCGTCTCCGTGTCGGAAGTAGTGGCGCAGGATGGCAAAGGCCTCGTTCAGCTGCTGGACCTGTTCGGTATCGCCGCCCCGGTCCGGGTGGGCCTGCATTACGGCGCGGCGAAAGCGCTGCTTGACGGCGGCGAAGTCCGTTGGCAGTGTCTCGAAGCCCAGCACCTTGGCGGCCCCGGCCGCGTCATCCCGGCCCGGCGCGCCGTGGGAGCGCCCCGCCCAGAAATCGTCCACCATGCGCAGGATATCGTCTTCCGACATCTCGTACTGGTCCAGGTCCAGGTAGAAGGCCCTCAGTGGGTCCGCCTGGTCCGGCAGGCCGGTACCGGCCACCACGTCGGTCTGCGTGAGGGAGATGGACAGGGGCGATATGGCCACTGTTTCGCCATTGTTCGCCAGTTCGTCGCGCAGCCGGTAGAGCACATGGAACAGCAGGAAATGGACCGGATAGAGGGCGGCGGGGTTGGCGTAGTCCACCGGTCCGATCAGTTCCCAGGGGGGCGACTGGAGCTGGCGGATAAGTTCCAGCTCCGACAGCCCGCCGCGGGCCTGGCGCAGGCAGGCCTCCACCGCCGCGCCAAGCATCCGGACATGGTGTTCCAGCGCCTGTCGGGCCTGGGTGTGGGAGTCTGTGGGAACAGAGTGTAATGGAGAACGCAATAGGCTTTCCTGTGGCTGATTCATGGCATTATGGTAGGCCAGTGGCGACACAATCCCAAGCGACGGTGGCTTATCACGGCATTTACGGGGGCGGGTACCTGACGGAGGCGGCCCGCCTCCGGTATAATCGCCGCCTGTTTATTCACCATCTTTCCACCATGGCCACAGGTTGATTATGTCTGATGTGATGACGCCGGAAGCGGTATCCGATACGCCGGCCAGCGACGCCGAACGCAAGCGCAAGCTGGAGACCAACAAGCTCCAGAAGCGGCTGCGGCGGGAAACCGGGCAGGCCATCCAGGATTTCCGGATGATCGAATCCGGTGACCGGGTCATGGTGTGCCTGTCCGGGGGCAAGGATTCCTACACCATGCTGGACATCCTGATGAACCTGCAGAAGAGCGCCCCGGTGTCTTTCGAGCTGATTGCCGTCAACCTGGACCAGAAGCAGCCGGGTTTCCCCGAGCATGTGCTGCCCGAGTACCTGTCCGCCCTGGGCATCGAGTACCATATCATCGAGAAAGACACCTACAGCATCGTCAAGGAGAAGGTGCCGGAGGGCAAGACCACTTGCGGCCTGTGCTCACGGCTGCGGCGGGGCATTCTCTATAACTTCGCCGAGGAACACGGCATCACCAAGATTGCCCTGGGACACCACCGGGACGACCTGCTGGAAACCCTGTTCCTGAACATGTTCTACGGCGGCAAGATGAAGTCCATGCCCCCCAAGCTGTTCAGCGATGATGGCCGCAACACGGTGATCCGGCCCCTGGCCTACAGCCGGGAGAAGGATATTGCCCGCTATGCGGCATTGCGGGAATACCCGATCATTCCCTGCAACCTGTGCGGTTCCCAGGAAAACCTGCAGCGCCAGGTGGTCAAGGACATGCTCCAGCAGTGGGACAAGCAGCATCCCGGTCGCATCGAGACCATGTTCCGGGCCATGTGCAATGTGGAACCGTCGCACCTGGCGGACAATACCCTGTATGACTTCGAGAACGGGCGTTCAATCGTCGGTGGGCAAGCAGCGCCGGTGCAGGCCGCCGAGCCGGAACGGGACTATGGCCGTCTGGATGTGCTGAACCTCTGACGTAAGGCCGGTGCACCAGACTGGAAAGGGCGATCGTTTGATCGCCCTTTCTCGTATCCGGATGGTGGACGGCGATCCCGGGTCAGTTATTACCCCCGCCCCCGATCAGTTCCATCAGCCCGCCAATCATCTGGCTGATCAGTCCCAGTTGGGTATTCAGGCCATCCACGGTTTCCGACACGCTGTTGATCTGCAGGCCCAGGAACAGGGCCACCAAAACGAACACCACGGTGGTGAGCATCCACAGCCGGCGGACCTTGCCAACCCGGTTCTCCAGTTCCTCCTGGAACTGGGCGTCCACCCGGGCCATATGCTGCTTCATCGCGCGGATGTCCTCGTTGGCTTCCTCGTAGGCGATTTCCAGCGTGGACAGGCGGCCGGTCAGGCGGCGCAGGTAGGACTGGTCGGCCACGGTCTGGTAGGGACTCAGCTCCGGTGCCGCGAATTCGGGCTCATCGTCACTTTCCGCCAGGATGGTATCGATCATCTGGACCAGCTGTTCCCGCTCCACCTGCTTGCCGATTACCCCGGCCGCGCCGTGAGCCTTGGCGTCCTGGATGTAGCGGTCAGCGTTCTGGGAGGTGTACATGAACACCGGAATGTCCTTGCTCTCCGGGCGGCTCTTGAACTTTTCCAGGGCCTCGAAGCCGTTCATGCCCGGTAGCAGGTGATCCAGGAAGATCAGATCAAACTGCTCATGCTGGACCATGCTCAGGGCTTCTTCGGCCGAGCTGGCGCCCTTGCTGGTGAGGTCGGCTTTTTCCAGCAGTCGGGCGAGGATGATCCTGGCGGTGGAGGAATCATCAACAATGAGTGCGTTGCCACGGGGCATGGTGTTCTCCCTGTCTGTGCGAGGGCCCTCGTATCGCCGCATTGTGCGGCCTTGGCAGATCCTTGAGGGCTTGCCACACGTTAATTCCCGGTGACGGGCAATTCAAGTAGCCCGTCGCCAAATTGTGGCACAGGTCGGTGAATATGGCCCCGCTCCCGGGGAGTCTCTCAAGACAGGCTACGGGCTCAGGGCAGCCAGATCTCGAATATCCCGCCACCGAGCTCGCCCCCGTTGCGGAGTCTGATCTGGCCCCGCCGGTCACCATTCTGGTGCAGGTGGGCGATGGCCGAGGCGAAATAGAGGCCCAGGCTGGTGGAGCCGGTGCTGAAGTCCGGTGCACGCTGCAGCGCGTCCGTGGCGTCCCGCATGTGTTCCGGGTAGCCGTTGCCGTCGTCCTCCACGCTGATCACCAGCCAGCCGTCCTCTTCCCGGGCCGCCAGGCGGAGGCGGGAATGCGTGTAGCGAATGGCGTTGTTGAGGGTGCTGGTGATGATTCCGGCCACCAGTTCATCGTCAAAGAAGCCCACGGTATCCTCCTCCGCCAGGATCTCGTGGCCGATGCCGTAGCCCGCCAGCAGTGTCTCGTGACGGGCAATCTGCTCGTGGAGAAAGTCGGCCACATGCTGCTCGTCGCTGTGGGCGGACAGCTTGTGTTCGCCCAGTCGGTAGATACCCAGCAACTGCACCAGGTCACTGTGGACCCGCTCGGCCTCGTACTGGAGGATGTTCAGCCTGGGGTTCTCGCCCTCAACCTCCTGCTGCTCCCCCCGCAGATCTTCCAGCGTGCTGAGCAGCATGCCCAGGGAGTTCTTCATGTCATGCACCGCCGAGGCGATGACCATGGAGAAATCCGGCACCTTGATCTGACGCTGGTTGTTGTCGGTGGCTGGACGTGACGGGTCAGTCATTCAGGGTCTCCAGTTTGTTGCGCATCGCCTGGTAACGGCGGTACTGACGATGTTGCGGGGGCAGGTTGTCCAGGGCGTCCAGGCATCGCCGGCACTGGGTAAGGGCATGATCACGGACAACCGATGGGTCGCCGCTTTCCACCTGTTTCATGCGGATCTGGGTCAGGTTCAGGTTGAGGGCGGCGTGGCTGGGTACCACGTCCAGGGCCTGTTCGAAATGGCGTGCGGCGGCACCGAGTTCTCCTTTTTCGTAGGCCTGTATGCCGTCCCGGTTGAGGGTGCGGGCCTGGAGACGCTGCTGCAGGCCCACCGGCTCGTCCATCAGGCTCTCGATCTGCTCGATAATATCGCCCTGGCCCTCGAACCGCTGGGCCATGGTGGCCAGCAGCTGTTCCGCTTCGCGATTCTGGCCGATGCGGTACATGGTCTTGGCCAGGTCAAGACCGGCGTCGGCGGACAGGGTGTCCACCGGCAGGGCGGCCCGGGCCTGCTCAAGGAACGACCGCGCCTTGTCCAGGTTGCCCCGTGCCGCCACGATGCGGGCACGGACCAGCATGGTGCGGGGGCCGATGTCCGGTGCCTCCGGGAATTTGCGCTCCAGGTGCTTGAGGACCCTTGTCGCCTCTTCCGCATACGCCTTGCCTTCGCCGGTGGGGTCGCCTTCACTCAGGTCGGTCAGTGAGCGCCCCAGGGCCAGGTGATGGTCCGGGTGATCATGAACCGACCAGGTGCCGAGGCTGACGGTGCGGCGCCAGGCGTCGGTGGCGGTGTCCAGGTCCTGGTTCCGGGTGGCCAGTGTAGCCAGGTCCCGCTGCCGCAGGAGGGCATTGGGGGACATTTCCGCGGCCCGCTGCAGGATCTTCTGGGCCTGGCCGGGCTTGCCGGTGCGTTTCAGGCTTTCCGCGAGCAGGTCATAGGCTTCCAGGTGATCCGGGTGATCATCGATCAGTGATTGCAGGGCGGTGCCTGCTTCGTCATGGAATCCTTGTGCCAGCAATACGCGGGCCTTGCCCAGGCGTGCCCAGGACAGGGCCCGTTGTCCCAGGATCTCGTCGTAGATCCTGCGGGCCTGGCCATAGTCACCCACCCGTACGTAGAGCTCCGCCAGGGTCTTGTAGATCCAGGAGCGGTGGCGCTGTTGGTGGGGCAGCAGGGCCAGGCACTGCTGGATGGCTTCCGGGTAGTCCTCCAGGTCCATGGCCCGGGTGATGGGCAGCAGGGCCTGCCGCCGTTCCGCCAGGGCGCCCAGGCGTTTGGTCAGCATGGCCTGATTGATGGGCTTGGTCAGATAGGCATCGGGGTGGTATTCCCTGGCCCCCATGACCATTTCCCGGGAGGTTTCCGCCGTGACCATCAGGAACAGCGAGGAGTGCTTCAGCAACCTGCGGTGCCGCAGCTCTTCCAATACGTGCTGGCCGCTTTTGCCTTCGCCCAGATTGTAGTTGCACAGGATGACGTCGAAGTGTTCGTAGGCACAGCGCTGGATGGCAACCGAGCCGTTATGAACCGGCTCGATCCTGTCGGCGCCCAGGGAGCGCAGCATCTGCCGCATGGAATTGCGGAAGTTCTCGAAGTCGTCGACGACGAGGAACCGGAGTTTGCCGAAGTTGATCGGAGTGTCTGCTTCACCGGAGGAATTCATCATGAGCGTTTCTTGATCAGCTTGTTGACCAGGGCCCGGAGTGCTGCCGGCTTCACTGGTTTATAGAGTACATGGTAGCCGCGATCGGCCGCATCTTCCCGGGCTTCCTCTCCAAGATAGCCGGTAATCAGTATGCCCGGAACCGGCTGGTCGAAATCCTCCCTCAGGCTGTCCATGGCGTCCAGGCCATTGCGGTCATTGTCAAGCTGGTAGTCCCCCAGCATGATATCCGGGATGTCGCCGTCCAGCGCCGTGCGAGCCTCTTCCAGACTCAGGGCGGTGGTGGTACGGCAGTGCCAGTTGTCCAGCAGTGCCTGCATGCCTTCCAGGATATGGGCATCGTTATCGATACACAGTACGTGGAGCCCCTTGAGGGCCGACAGCCCCCGGTTGCCACTGCGGGGCGCCGCGGGCCTGGCCTGACGCTGTTCCGGAGGCGCCAGGGGGACGGTGACGGTGAAGGTGCTGCCGCGACCCACCTGGGAGTGCACGTTCACCGGGTGCCCCAGCATGCCGCTGATGCGGTCGACAATGGCCAGCCCCAGCCCGAGGCCTTTCTTGTCCCGGCCCTGGCGCAGGCGGCGGAACTCCTCGAAGATATGGGCCAGCTGGTCATCGGGGATGCCGGGGCCAGTATCCCACACCTCAATCCGGATGTAGCCCTTGAGCCGCCGGCACCCCAGCAGGATACGCCCACCATTCTCCGAATACCGGATGGCGTTGGACAGGAAATTCTGCACGACCCGACGCAGCAGCTTGGCGTCGGAGGTCACCCAGGTGGAACTGGGAACCACGGTCAGTGTCAGCTCCTGGTCGGCGGCAATGGCGCTGAACTCGGTGGCCAGGTGCCGCAGCATATCACTGACCGGGAAGCTGGTGATGTCCGGCTCCAGGGCGCCGGCGTCCAGTTTGGAGATATCCAGCAGGGTACTGATGATCTCTTCGGCGGCACCCAGGGAGCTGTCCAGGTGGCTGGCCAGTTCCCGGGTTTCGTCGGTGATCACCTTATTCTGCAGGGCCGAAGCGAACAGGCGGGCGGCGTTCAGCGGCTGCAACAGGTCGTGGCTGGCGGAGGCCAGGAAACGGGTCTTGCTCTGGTTGGCCTGCTCCGCCACCGACTTGGCCTTGAGCATCTGTTCGTTGATCACCTGCAGCTCCTGGGTACGCTCCTTGACCCGCTGCTCCAGATAGATATTGGTCTCCTTGAGCGCCTGCTCGGTGCGGCGTATGGAGGTGATGTCCTGGAAGGTGGTGACATAGCCGCCGCCGGGAATCGGACTGCCCTCGATCTTCAGTACCGTGCCGTCCGGGCGGTGCCGTTCATAGGACATGGGCCGGCCCTGCTTCATGGCGCTGCAGCGGTCGTCGATGATTTCGTCGATGCGGCGGGCCGGCAGGTTGGCGCTGGTCAGATTGTAACGCATCAGGTCCTGTATGGGGCGTCCGGTGCGCACGTAGCCCTTGGGATAGGAGAAGAGTTCCAGGTAGCGGCGGTTCCAGACCACCAGCTGTTGCTGGTGATTGACCACGGACACCCCCAGGCTGAGGTTCTCGATGGCCGATTGCAGCAGCTCCCGGCTGAAGGTCATGGCCTGGGAGGCTTCATCGACAATGCTGACCACGTCCTCGATCTGCATGTCGCGGCCGGTGAGGGTGGATTCCAGCACCACCCGGGCCGTGGAGGCACCGATCACCGACGCCAGCTGGCGCTCGATGTAGCGCATCAGATGGCTGCTGGCGGGGCGTTGGGGCGACAGGCGCATGGCGTTGCGCCGTTCGTAGTTGGTGAACAGGGCCTCCGCCCGTTCCTCCCCCATGAACCGCTCTGCCAGGGCCTGCAGGTCGGCGGTGAGCACCTCCCCCTGCCAGACCTGCTGCTGGGAGGTTTCCGCCCGGGGGTGGGGTTCGTGGAAAAAGGAGGCGATCTGGATCTTTTCCCGCACCCGCTGGCGGGTGGTCATGGACAGCAGCACATAGACCAGGGTGTTGAGCCCCAGGGACCACACGATGCCATGGCTGATCATGTCCAGTTCCAGGCCCAGCAGCGCGGTGGGGCGGGTCCAGCCCAGCCCCCACAGGCCCTGGTCGATCAGGGTGTCGCCGACCCAGCCGGTGGACGCGAGGGCGGGAATCAGCAGGGTATAGCACCAGGTGGCAAACCCCAGGGCCAGACCCCAGATGGCGCCGTTGTAATTGCCCCGGCGCCAGATGATGCCGCCGATCAGCGACGGCCCGAACTGGGCCGCGGCGGCGAATGACAGCAGGCCGAAGGCCGTGAGGCTGTAGTCCGCCCCCGCCAGGCGGTAGAAGCCGTAGGCGGTCATCAGCACCAGGAAGATGGTGACCCGGCGGATACTCAGCAGCAGCCGGCTCAGGTCGGCGCGGCGGTTCATCCGGGGGCGGAAGAACTTGAGCAGCCCCGGCATCACGATCTCGTTGCTGACCATGGTGGCAATGGCCACTGAGCAGACGATCACCATGGCGGCCGCTGCCGACCCACCACCGAGGAACGCCAGGATGGCCAGCCAGGTCTGTTCCTCCAGGATGGGCAGGCTGAGGATCAGCATGTCGGGATTGACGTTGTCGGTGTCGCCGTGCAACAGGCCGGCGGCGGCAATCGGCAGCACAAAGGCACTGGCAATCAGCAGGTAGGCGGGCATCGCCCAGCGGGCGGTGTTGAAATCCCGGTAGTCGGCGTTCTCCACCACCATCACATGGAACTGTCGCGGCAGGCACAGGATGGCCAGCATGGCGACGATGGTCTGGGTGATGAAGGCCGGTGCTTCCACGCCCTTCCAGGTGAGCTGGCCCACCAGGTCCGCCTGCCGGACGTTGGCCAGCAGGTCACCAAAGCCCCCGTACAGGCCGAAGCCGACAAACAGCCCCACCGCCACGAAGGCCACCAGTTTAATCACCGACTCGAAGGCCACGGCCTGGATCATGCCCCGGTGATGCTCCGTGGATTCCAGGTGACGGGTACCGAACAGCACCGTGAATACCGCCAGCACCAGGGTGATGTACCAGGCGGAGTCACTCCAGGCAGCCGGGTTGACGGCGTCACTGACGCCATTATCCGACAGCACGCTGAAACCCAGGGAGATGGCCTTAAGCTGCAGCGCGATGTAGGGTACGCTGCCGATCAGCGCGAAGACGGCGATCAGCGCCGCCAGGGACTGGGACTTGCCATAACGGGAGGCAATAAAGTCGGCAATGGAGGTACTGTTGCTACGCTTGCTGATGTAGATGATCCGGCGCAGCAGGGGCGTGCCGAACAGGAACACCAGCAGCGGCCCCAGGTAGATGGGCAGGAACGCCAGCCCCTCCTGGGTGGCCCGGCCCACGGCGCCGTAAAAGGTCCAGGAGGTGAAGTACACCGCCAGCGACAGGGCATAGACGTGTTGGCGGGCCAGTCTGTTGCGGTACAGGCCCGGGTGGCGGTCGCCGGCCCAGGCAATGGCAAACAGCAGGGAGATGTAGGCAATGGAAATGACTACCAGCAGCCAGACACTGATCATCTCCGGTTACTCCCTGGTCGGCGGATTCAGTCGCATACTTCCTGCAGCAGGGTGTTGTCCGTGGCCAGCCTGCGCATCTGGTCGGTATTCGGGGAGCCGTCGTCGGCCAGGGCGACCAGCTCGCGGCTGGGGCAGTTCAGCAGCCAGGTGCCCTTGGAAACCCGCCCGCCGTAGGTCTGGCGGAAGTGATAAAGCTGGAAACGGGCCGTATCGGCATTGGCCGGATTGCGGCTGACGCTGCTTTCGTCCAGCACGGTGATGCGGTTGATCTGGGGGAAGAAAAAGCTCCACGGGCGCCAGAACTCCGCCTGCGATTCGGTGGCGACCACCACGGATTCCGCCGGCATGCGCGCGGTCATCTGGTCGTACCAGTGGTATTCCATGTAGATCTGATAGCCCATCATGCCCAGGCCCGCAAACACCGGCACCAGCCAGCGGGGTGCCTTCTTCGCGGTGGCGGTGCGAATGCCCATGGCAATGCCCGCGGCGGCAAAGCCGCAGACGATGGTTGCAACTAGATTCCAGAACATAGTGTTTCCTCTGGGAGACACTGACAACCTCCAGAGGGGGATTGTCAGGGCCTGAAAAAAACGGGCCTCCTGAAAAGGAGGCCCGTCCTGGATCAACCCGTTCAGAGTCGAGTCTGAATGCGGGACGTATTATGGCCTAGTAGTCTTTACGATTTCTATCGCGCCGACTCCTAGTGATCCAGTGCCTTGCCAGCACCGCGCGGATAGCGAACGCTTTCCACCAGTTCCTGGATTTCCACCGGCGGCTCCTCGGTGGCGTTGGACACCACGAAGGCCACGATGAAGTTCACCAGGGCACCCACGGCGCCGATGGACAGCGGGGAAATGCCCAGTACCCAGGCATCGGCGGTATCCGGCAGGTTATTGGTGCCGGGGATGAACAGCCAGCCCTTGTACACGAAGATGTACACCAGGGTGAAGGCCAGGCCGCACAGCATGCCGGCAACGGCGCCCTTGTTGTTCACCCGCTTGGAGAAGATACCCATCATCAGGGCGGGGAACAGGGACGCGGCGGCGATACCGAAGGCCAGTGCCACCACCTGTGCCGCGAACCCGGGTGGGTTGGCGCCAAGCCAGGTGGCCACCACGATGGCTATGGCCATGGCGATACGGGCCGCCAGCAGCTCGCCTTTCTCCGTGATGTTGGGGTTGATGGCACCCTTGATCAGGTCATGACTGATCGCGGACGATATCGCCAGCAACAGGCCCGCCGCCGTCGACAGGGCCGCTGCCAGACCGCCGGCGGCGATCAGGCCGATCACCCAGCCGGGCAGGTTGGCAATCTCCGGGTTCGCCAGTACCAGGATATCCCGGTTGTAGGAGAACTCGTTGCCTTCCCAGCCACGGGCCTGGGCCTCGTCGGCGAAGTCCGCGTTGGCGTCGTTGTAGTACTGGATGCGTCCGTCGCCGTTCTTGTCCTCATAGGTGATCAGCCCCGTGACCTCCCACTCCTGGATCCACTGCGGGCGCTCATCGTATTCGATGGGCTGCGCCGCCGGACCTTCCGGATAGATGGTGGTCATCAGGTTCAGGCGCGCCATGGAGGCAACCGCCGGGGCGGTCAGGTACAGCAGCGCGATGAACACCAGGGCCCAGCCGGCGGACCAGCGGGCGTCAGCCACCTTGGGTACGGTGAAGAAGCGGATGATGACGTGGGGCAGACCGGCGGTACCGATCATCAGCGACAGGGTGAACAGCACCATGTTGAGCTTGTTGTCCACGTCGGCGGTATAGGACGCAAAACCGAGGTCGGTGATGACCTGGTTCAGTTTGTCCAGAACCGGCATGCCGGACTGGGAGTGCTCGGAGAACATGGCCAGCGCCGGAATCGGGTTGCCGGTCAGTTCAATGGCAATGAAGATCGCCGGAATGGTGTAGGCGATGATGAGCACGCAGTACTGGGCCACCTGGGTGTAGGTGATGCCCTTCATGCCACCCAGTACGGCGTAGATGAAGACCACCACGGCGGCAATCATCAGACCGGTGGTGGCGTCCACTTCCAGGAAGCGGGAGAAGGCCACGCCGGCACCGGCCATCTGACCGATAACGTAGGTGACCGAGGCCACGATCAGGCATACCACCGCCACCAGGCGGGCATTACGGCTGTAGAACCGGTCGCCGATGAACTCCGGTACCGTGAACTTGCCGAACTTCCGCAGATACGGAGCCAGCAGCATGGCCAGCAGCACGTAACCGCCGGTCCACCCCATGAGGAAGGTGGAGTTGGCGTAACCGCCGGCGGCGATCAGGCCCGCCATGGAGATGAAGGATGCCGCTGACATCCAGTCCGCACCGATCGCGGCGCCGTTGGTGATGGGGTGTACCCCGCCACCGGCCACGTAGAAATCGCTGGTGCTGCCGGCCTTGGCCCACAGCGCGATCAGGATATACAGGAGGAACGAGCCCCCGACGAAGATGATGTTAATCGCAAATTGACTCATCGGGTTACTCCTCCTCGGCCAGACCGAATTGCTGATCCAGCTTGTTCATACGCCAGGCGTAGAAGAAGATCAGGACAATAAAGGTCAGGATGGAGCCCTGCTGGGCAAACCAGAACCCGAGGTCGGTGCCGCCAACCGGAATGCCGGCGAGCACGGGGCGTAGCAGGATGGCGAAGCCGTAGGATACGAGGGCCCACACGATCAGGCATCCCAGTATCAGACGCAGGTTCGCCTTCCAGTACTGAACAGCATTGCTGCTTGCGTCAGACATAACAGGTCTCCTGTTTTGTTTTTGTAGGATTTAGACGCTTGTAGATTGGAGAAGAGAAAAAGCCAGTACGGCCAGCGTCCCGCCCTCTGCCGGCGGGGCCCTGACCGGACCTTTCCTTGTGATGCAACCAAGAGAGATTGTTGTTCACGGATTATTCTCCTGCTGGTTACCATCACTGACTTTACCTGTCGGGAAGTTAATGGATATTGGCAAAAGGTCTAAGTAGGTCGCTATCGCACACAAGTCGTTGGTTAGAGGGGATTTGCGAGGCTTCGGAAGAGCCCGCCGGGGCCGGCTTCAGATGTCCGTGAGAGGTGTGTCACATCCTGTGCAGCGTCTTCAGCCGCTGGTAATAGCGCAGCTTCTGATTGAGGTCATCCAGGGTGACCACACCCTGTCGCTGAGCCTCCCGAAGGGCAATCAGTGACAGCTCGGCGGTAGCCAGTGCGTCGGCCGCGGCATGGTGCCGGGCCGCGATGTCCAGATGGAAGTGTTCCGCCCAGTTGTCCAGACGCTTGCAGCGCTCCCGTGCGTCAGGAAAAAAGGCGGGCATCAGTTCCGCCACGTCCAGCCAGGTGTGGGGCTGGGTGTAGCCCAGTTGCTGGCGCAGGGCTTTTTCCAGGAACCTGCGGTCGAAATCCGAGTGGAATGCCAGGATGGGGTTGCCGTTCATCCACTCCAGAAGGTGCAACAGGGCGTCCCGGGTCTCATGGCCCCTGGTCAGGGCTTCCGGGCCGATGCCATGAATCAGGACGGTCTCCCGGATATCCAGTTCCGGTCGACGCAGGATCAGGTCGAACTGGTCGGCCAGGGGGATCGCCAGCCGGTCGATGGCCACCGCACCAATGGCAATCACCTTGTCCTTCGCCGGATTCAGGCCGGTCGTCTCCAGATCCAGCACAATCAGCCGCAGGTTCTCCAGACGTTGATCGCCCAGGGCTCTGGGAGCCGGGAGATGGGCCAGATCGTGGCGCTCGGACGTGCCGGTGAGTTTGTCGTTGAGCCAGGTTTTCAGGGTGTCCAGCATGGTGACGGCGATCCTAAAGCTGGTAGGTGACTTCCAGCTTCTGCTGAAGCCGCTGGGCCTGGCGGAAGGATTCCCTCAGGATACGCCGGTCCAGGGGGTTGAGGTTGTCCGGGTTGATGTAGTTGGACAGTTCTTCCCCATTCTTCAGCTGATCCTGATGGGCCCGCATGCGGATCGCCTGAATCAGGCTGTAGGCCTCCTGCCAGGCGTTGGCGTCCTTTTCGTTGAAGACGCCTTTCTTCGCCAGCTCCGCCATGCGCTCCAGTGTGTTGGCGGTGGCCACGCCATTGGCCAGGGCGAATACCCGCACCGATTCCACGAAGGGCGCCAGACCCTGGCGTTTCAGGTCCAGGCTGTGGCGATCGCCATCCGGTGCGTAGCGGAAGCCCCGGAAAATGTTCAGTGGCGGCTTTCTTTGCAGGGCGTTGCCGGCCAGCATTTTCTGGAACAGGGCGTTCTTGCGGATGCGCGTGAGTACCAGGTCAAGCAGGCCGTTCAGGGGCTCGGTGGGACCGAACACCGCACGCATGTCCAGGAATATGGAGGAGTAGACCAGGTTCTGGGGCGTGGAGGCGTCAATGAACGTCAGGAACCATTCATCCCACTCCCCGGTGCTCAGACACAGTTTGGGATTGCTGGCCATGATGTTGCCTTTGCACCAGGTGAAGCCGCAGGTCGCCAGTTCCCGGTTCACTTTTTCGGCGAAGGGCAGAAGCTTTTCCCTTACCTGGTCCGGGGTCATGCCGTCCGGTGTTCTGAACAGGATGCCGTTGTCCTGGTCGGTCAGCAGGGTCTGTTCCTGTCGTCCCTCGCTGCCGAAGGTCAGCCAGGTAAAGGGTATGCCGGGGTCATGGGCCTTCAGGTTGAGCTCCAGTACCCTGCGAACGGTGATGTCGTTGAGCGTGGTAATGATCTTCACGACCTGCCCGGAATCCGCACCGTGAGCCAGCATGGCGTCCACCAGTCGCGAGACATCATTCCGCAGGGTGACCAGGGTCTGGAGTTGCGGGGCGGTGCCAATTGCCCGGGCCAGGTGCACCAGATCCACCCGCTGCAGGGCGAACAGGTCCCGCTCGGAGACGACGCCGATCAGGCAACCGTCTGCGTCCACCACGCAGATGTGGGCAAAATGGTGTTCTGCCATGAGCATGGCCGCCTCGAAGGCGTCGGCGGTGGCGGGCAGGCGGTGGGGGTTGGCGGTCATTACCTGGCTGATGGGCATGTCCAGGGTGCATCGCTCCTCCGCGACCACCGTACGCAGGTCCCGCAGCGTGAATATGCCTTTGGGATGACGCTGGTCGTCCGTAATGATAATGCTGCCCACACTGTTGTCGTGCATTCTCGCTACGGCCTTGCGGATAGGCACGTCCGGTGAGCACACGATGGGATTGCGAAGTGCGTAGCGCTCCAGGGGGGTGTCCAGGGAGTTCGATGATCCCAGCGACGCCATGGCGCCGGACTGGATACGCTGGTTGACCTGGTCCAGCAGGCTGCTCACGCCCCTCAGGCAGAAGTCCCGGAAGGTGTCGCTTTCCGAAAAAAGGGTGACGAAATGCTCATGTTCCAGGGTCAGGCAGAAGGTGTCACCGCAGGCCCGGTGCAGGGTCTGTGTCGGGCGTTCGGCAATCAGGGCGGCCAGGGGGAAGCACTCGCCCTGACTGATCTCGAAGGTGGTTTCCGGCTCGCCCGTGCGTACGCTGGTCCGTTCACCCTGAATACGCCCCTGTTTAACGACGTTGAACGTTCTGACCGGTTCGTCGTCTGGCAACAGGACCACGTCGCCGTCGGCAAAGAAGCGAAGGCTGGCATGTTCCGCAAACAACGCGAGATGCCGGTCGTCCATGCTGGAAAACGGGGCATGTTCCCGCAGGAAAGCCATAATCGACCGGGTGTTCTGGGGCAGTGCCGCTTCCTGATCCTGGGTCATGAACTTCGCGCTCTTGTTATTGTCTACAGGGACATCTGCAGGCCAGTGTAACCCAAACCTTACCGCTCCAGTGTGGGCCTTTGGTCGTATTATAACCAGACTGGTCGTCAAACCTCCGCGCTCCTTTATGCCATGCCGGGCCGGTGGTAAAGTGCCGTTTGAACCATGCTCACCCTGAACCAGTACCATGACGTCAAAAGATGAGCGACTGCTGTTCCTGGAACAGATGAAAGATGTCCGCCGTATCCGGCGGCCAAACCGGGCGGAGGTCTCCACCCCGAAGGAACTGACGCCGGGTCATCTGGAACGTCAGCGGGCCGCCGTTGATGCTCGGGTCCGGGATGCCAATCCGCTGACCGCCTCGGATGTGGACCCACTGACCGCCCAGGATATCCTGAGTTGGCAACGGCCCGGTATCCAGCATGGCGTGTTTCGCAAGCTCAGGCTGGGACAGTACCCCATTGAGGCCCGCCTGGACCTGCATCGTATGACGGTGGAGGAGGCCCGGCGGGAGGTGTTCGGTTTCGTGAAGGATTGTGTGCGCTATGGATTGCGTTCGGTGATCATCCTGCACGGCAAGGGCGAGCGTAATCCCGACGGCATCGCCCAGCTCAAGAGTTACCTGGCCCGATGGTTGCCGGAACTGGACGAGGTTCTGGCCTTCCATTCGGCCCAGAAGCATCATGGCGGCACCGGTGCGGTCTACGTCATGGTGCGCAAGAGTGATCAGCAGAAACAGCGCAACCGGGAAATTCACGGGGCGCGATAGTCATTGACCGATGAGGTGAGAGTGGCATGAGAAAGCTGTTTGTAGTGGTATTGGCGGCCATGGCACTGGCCGGTTGTCAGGGTCGTGCTATCTGGAATGACAACGGCAAGGTTGAAGAGGCCACCACCGACCGGGAAGTGTGGGATGACAATGGCGAACTGGAGGATGCCACCAGCAACCGCGAGATCTGGGACTCCAACGGCAAGCTGGACACCGATGGCCGCAAGATCTGGCATGACTCCGAAGGCAATCCGGTGATCCAGTGACCATCGCCTTCGACGTTGCCCGCTATAGCCGGGTAGCCCGGGAGATCTGCGAGGCCGGTCGGTTCCTGTACCAGCGGGGCTGGTCCCCGGCCACCAGCAGCAACTATTCCAGCCGACTCGGTGATGGCCATGTGGCCATTACCGTTTCCGGTCGCCACAAGGGCCAGCTGACCGAGGCCGACGTGATGGTGGTGGACCTGGACGGTACGCCGGTCCAGAGCGACAGCCGGCCTTCGGCGGAAACCCTGCTGCATACCGTGATCTACCGGGACCGGCCGGATATCGGCGCGGTGCTGCACACCCATTCGGTGAAGGCCACGGTGCTGAGCCGGCTGGTCAGCGAGGGCGATGCCCTTATACTGAAGGACTACGAGTTGCAGAAAGCCTTCGCCGGTGTCGATACCCACGAGGGCCAGTTGGAGGTCCCGGTGTTTGCCAATACCCAGGACATTCCGGCCCTGGCGGAGGAGACCGGACAATGGCTGGCGGAGAATCCAGGCCAGCCGGGTTACCTGATCCGGGGCCACGGCCTCTACACCTGGGGCCGGGACATGAACGAATGTCTGCGCCATGTGGAGGCGTTTGAATTCCTGTTTGAATGTGAACTTGAAACCATGAGGGTCCGCGGATGACGACGCTGAGTATCTTTGACCAGAACCAGCCGGACACCCCCGAGCTGGTGGTGGAGAATCCCGCCGAGATTGCCCGGCTGCTGGGTGAGCAGGGCATACGCTTCGAGCGCTGGCCGACCCGGGCACTACCCGCCGATGCCAGCCAGGACGATATCCTCGAGGCCTACACCGACGAGGTGGAGCACCTTAAACGGGAGGGCGGTTTTGCCACCGCCGACGTGGTCAGCCTGACTGCGGACAACCCCCAGAAGGAAGCCTTCCGCCAGAAGTTCCTGGATGAACACACCCACAGCGAGGACGAGGTGCGTTTCTTCGTGCGGGGACAGGGACTGTTCTATCTGCATCTGGGAGAGAAGGTCTATGCGGTGCTCTGCCGCAAGCATGACCTGATCAGCGTGCCCCACGGCACCCGCCACTGGTTCGATATGGGGCCGGAGCCGGAATTCACCTGCATCCGGCTGTTTACCAACCCGGAAGGATGGGTGGCGGAATTCACCGGGGAAGACATCGCCAGCCGCCTGCCCCGGTATGAGCGCCTTGCCGGAGCCGCATGATGATTCGCGTGATCCTGACCGACATCGAGGGCACCACCAGCTCCATTGCCTTCGTGCATGAGGTGCTGTTTCCCTACGCCCGTGAGCGCATGGGTGAGTTCGTCCGCGACTGGCAGCACGAGGACCCGGCGGTGGGGGAGCAACTTGACGAGGTGGCCCGGGTGTCCGGCTGCGAGCGTGATGATATCGACGGCCTGATCCGCACCCTGGAACAGTGGATTGACGGGGATCACAAGGAAACCAGCCTGAAGACCCTCCAGGGCATGCTCTGGGAGCAGGGTTACCAGCATGGCGACTTTGATGGCCATGTCTATCCGGATGCCGCCGAATACCTGCGCTTCTGGCACGACCGTGGCCTCCGCCTGTATGTGTACTCGTCCGGGTCGGTCAAGGCACAGAAACTGATCTTCGGGTTCTCCAACGAGGGTGACCTGACGCCGTTCTTCAGCGGTTACTTCGATACCAACGTTGGCGGCAAGAAGGAAGCGGCCTCCTACCACAACATTGTTGACCAGCTGGGCGTTGAGCCGGCAACCGTGCTGTTCCTGTCCGATGTGGAAGCGGAGCTGGAAGCCGCCGAGGCCGCCGGACTGCAAACCTGCTGGCTGGTCCGTGACGGGGACCTGCCGGAGACAGGGGCGCGCCCCGTGGCCCGGGACTTCCGTGAGGTTGATGGATTGCTGCTGCCGCACCACTAGGACTATCCGGAGTCTGGCTCCGCTACTGGTCCTCCTGGCGCTGGCGGGTTGCAACCCGTTCAGCGCCCCGGAGTCCATGATGGACGAGTACGTGGAGCGCACCGCCCGCGTACTGGACCAACCCTACGAACTCTCCCCGATTCCTGCTACCGATCCACTGCCCAGGCGACGTGACCGGGTCCTGGACATGCCCGAGGTGGAACTGGGCATGCTGGATTTCCTGTCCCTGTTTGGCTGTGAGCTGCAGGTGGTGGCCGGTGAGCGGGCCTCGGTGCTGGGCCGGGTCATGCAGCCCGCCAACCGCCTTCGCTACGAGGTCCGGTTTATCGAAACCGCCGGCGACTGCCTGCCGGAGATTGATGACGACACCCTGCGGGACGAAGTGGTCCAGGCGGTAAAGAGCAAGCGGGAGTCGCTACCCATCGCGGTGTGGAACGCCACCTGGGGCGTGCAGGAGGTTGAAGGCCTGTTCACCCGTACCGAAGGGCCCTATCCCCTGGCACCGGAAACTGGAATATCCAACCTGGCCACTGACCTGGACGCCCTGAATGCCATGTTGATGCCCTTGCTGCAAGGTCATACCAACGTTGATCTGGAACCGTTGGGACCCATCCATCAGCAATGGCAGGCCCACCAGGCCGCCGGCCAGTTGATCCTCAGCGCCCGTCTGCTGATCACTCGCCTGGACGACGCCAGCGACATCATCGAATCCCGCCTTCAGGGGCGCCCCCTGTGCCTGGACGGCAAGCCCAACAACCAGTCGGACATCGTACAGGGCATGTTCTTCAGCGTGTTTATCGAGCGGGTGCAGCCCTATCTGGCACAGGTGCGCCGGGGCCGCGATGATATCATCCGCCCCCTGGCACGCTTGGCGGAACGGCAGCAGCCGGTCATGCCGGACAGCTTCCGGCCATGGTATGAACGTTACCTGAGACTGGAGGGGGATTCGCTGTGGGCCGAACTGGACGCCAGCCAGCAACGGCATATCAACCTGTGGCAGCGGCAACTGGAGCAGTGCGGGCTGCGGCCCGGGGTCTGAAATCCCGGATGTTGTCCCCGCCAGGCTATTATCGCTGACTCTCCGGCGTCACCCGCAACACTTCCTCTATTGTGGTCTGCCCGGCCGCCACTTTCTGGGCGCCGCTCAGCCGCAGTGACTTCATGCCATCCTTGTAGGCATCCAGCCGTAGCTGTTCCAGTTCGCAGCGGTCGTTGATCTGGCTGGCGATGGTGCGGGACAGGCCCAGGATCTCGTAGACACCGGCGCGGCCCAGGTAGCCGGTGTCCCGGCATTCCAGACAGCCGACCGGCTGGTAGACCTGTTTTGGCCTGGGGGCCTTCCAGGGGCGGGTGAGGGCGGTCCAGGCCTCGTCTTCCAGCGGTGCCGGCTTCTTGCAGTGGGGGCAGAGTAGCCGGACCAGGCGTTGGGCCATGGCGCCGATCACCGTGGCACGGATCAGGTAGGGCGGTATGCCCAGTTCCAGCAGGCGGGTGAAGGCGCTGGGGGCGTCGTTGGTGTGCAGGGTTGAGAGCACCAGGTGGCCGGTGAGGGCGGCCTGCACCGCCATTTCCGCCGTTTCCAGGTCGCGGATCTCACCAATCATGATGATGTCCGGGTCCTGCCTCAGCAGCGCACGGACACCCGAGGCGAAGGTCAGCTCGATGTTGTGCTGCACCTGCATCTGGTTGAAGGCGGGCTCCACCATCTCGATGGGATCCTCGATGGTGCAGATGTTCTGGTCCGGAGACGCCAGGGTCTTCAGGGTGGAGTAAAGGGTGGTGGTCTTGCCGGACCCGGTGGGGCCGGTGACCAGGACAATGCCGTGGGGCCGGCTGGTCATCTCGTACCAGCGTTCCCGGTCCTCACCGGAGAAGCCCAGCTGTTCGAAGGTCTTGAGCAGCACTTCCGGGTCAAAGATCCGCAGCACCATCTTCTCGCCAAAGGCCGTGGGCATGGTGGCCAGGCGCAGTTCCACCTCGCTGTTGTCCGGCTTGCGGGTCTTGATGCGGCCATCCTGGGGGCGCCGTTTTTCCGCCACGTTCAGGCGCCCCAGGATCTTCAGGCGGCTGGTGACCGCGACGCCCACCTGTTCCGGAAACTCATAGACATTGTGCAACACGCCATCGATGCGGAAGCGCACCCGGGTCACTTCCCGTCGGGGCTCGATGTGAATGTCGCTGGCCCGCTGGTCGAAGGCGTATTGCAGTAGCCAGTCGACGATTTTCACTACGTGCTGGTCATTGGCGTCGTGACTGGTGCCCTGGCCAATATCCAGCAGTTGCTCGAAGTTGTGCAGGTTGCCGGCGGCGCTGCCCTGCTGGCCACCGGCCTTGCTGACGGAATTGGCCAGCTGATAGAACTCCACCGTGTAGCGGCGGATGGATTCCGGGTTGGCCACCACCCGCTTCAGGGGGCGCTGCAGTACGTGGCGGAGGTTGGCCTCCCAGTCGCTCTTGAACGGCTCGGCGCTGGCGATGACCGCTTCCTGATCGGTGACCTCCACCGCCAGGATGTGGTGGCGCTGGGCAAAGGCGTAGGACATGGCCCGGGCAATGGCCGGGGTGTCGATCTTCAGGGGATCGATATGGTAGTAGGGCTGCTGTGACCACTCCGCCAGCCAGCGGGTGAGCCGTTCCAGGTCCAGGGCCCGGTGATCCTTCTGGCTGGTGAGCCGGGCAATGGCAATGACCTCCAGCGGGTGCCGTGCCTCGGCACCGGCACCCAGGTTGGCGGCCAGCACCCGTTCGGCGTCCTCACGGCTGACTTCACCGGTATCCGCCAGGGCATTACACAGTTCCCTCAGGGTGAGGGTGTGCTCCGGGCGGGTCTCGCGGGCCAGGGTCTCGGACATTGACTACCTCGTGTGTGCGATCAGGGCCGATTCACCTTAAGGTGAACCATGGCAACAGTAAACAGCGAAACACTGAGCACCGCCATCAGAACCGGCATTGGCTTACCCTCGCTCAGCCAGGCGGTGACCACGGCCTGGGTGAAGTAGAAGATCAGCACGAAGCTCATCCAGATATAGCCCCGGTTGTGCCCACGGAACACCACCAGCGCAAAAGGTAGCAATGGCAGGAGTTTGACCGACAGCATCAGTGCCACCGATACGTCCTCCACCTGGTCAGGCCAGAAGGTGGTGACCACCAGCAGGGCCAGGAACAGGGTATACAGTGTGGCGACGATGCCACGGGTTTTCTTCGCGTTTTCAGAATACAGCATGGTGTTTCCTGACAGGGTAGCAGGTGGTTGGTTCCAGCGGCTTAATCCGCAAGTTTCAGGGCCAGTCGGGCCAGGCGCTCGCCGAAGGTCTGGCAGATGGCCTTCTCATGGTCACTCACCGCATGCCGGGTGTCGGTGCCCGCCCAGTGTGACGGGCCGTAGGGCGTGCCGCCGGAGGTGGTTGCTGACAGGGCCTGTTCGCTGTAGGGCACCCCGCACAGCACCATGCCATGGTGCAGCAGGGGCATCATCATAGTCAGCAGGGTGGACTCCTGACCGCCATGAAGGCTGCCGGTGGACGTGAAGGCCCCGGCGGGCCGGCCGGCAAGGGTGCCGCTGACCCACAGGTCGCCGGTGCCATCCAGGAAATACTTGAGCGGTGCGGCCATATTGCCAAAACGGGTGGGACTGCCGATGGCCAGGCCCGCACAGTTGGCCAGGTCATCACGGGAGGCCCAGGGGGCGCCCTCATCCGGTACCGCCGGCTGCGAGGCCTCGGTATCCGGGGACACCGGCGGTACCGCACGGATCCGTGCCTCGATACCCCCGACCCGGGCAATGCCCCGGGCGATCTGTCGGGCCAGGGTCGCGGTCTGGCCGGTGCGGCTGTAGTAGAGGACCAGCACGTAAGGCTGTTCCGGTTGAACATTGGACATGGGAGGCTCCTGTTGCCGGCCTTCTCGTGACTGGAAAGGGTCAGATAAGAGTCAGCACATTCTCGGGCGGCCGGCCCAGGACGGCCCTGCCATCGTGGGTCACAATAGGGCGTTCGATCAGCCTGGGGTTCGCGCTCAGGGCCTGCAGCAACTGGTCGTCGGAGAGGTCGGGGTTATCCAGGCCCAGTTCCTTGTATTCCTTTTCCTTTACCCGGATGATGTCCCGCACTTGACAGCCCAGGGCTTTCACCAGGGCGGCCAGTTCCGCGGGCGAGGGCGGCGTGTCCAGGTATTTCACCACCTCCGGCGCGAGGCCGTTTTCCTCCAACAGCGCCAGGGTCTGCCGGGACTTGGAACAACGGGGGTTATGATAGATACGGGTATGGTCAAGTAATGGGTTATCAGCCATATCGGTTTCGGGTTCTCTGCCAATGATTACCTGGGAAGTGTACGATCAGGGTTGCCAAGTCTATCAGGAGGTGTGATGGGGAAGTACCCTGTTCTCTGTGTCCTTTTGTCCGCCATGGTCTTGCTGGCGGCCTGCAGTGACCCATCGCCATCCTCAGACGCCGGAGATGCCAGCCCGACCCTGGCGGTGGCGGGTGGGGAGTCCCTGGACTGGTCCTCACTGCGGGGCGACTGGGTGCTGGTCAACTACTGGGCTGAGTGGTGCAAGCCCTGCCTGGAGGAAATCCCCGAGCTCAACGCGGTGGACGCCCGTGAAGGCGTGACCGTACTGGCGGTAAACTTCGATGGCGTCACCGGGGCGGAATTGCTGGAACTGGGCCAGCGCATGGGGATCGACTTCACCATGCTGGCGGACAATCCGGCCCCTGTCCTGGGCTGGGACATGCCCCAGGGGCTGCCCGCCACCTTCCTGGTGGCCCCTGATGGCGAGCTGAGTGACACCCTGCTCGGGGCCCAGACCGAGGCAGGATTGATGTCCCTGATGAAACGGGACTGAATGATTCCCATGCGATAGAATCCCTTTTTCAGAATGACCACCGGGAATACGAGTTTTATGAGTCAGAATTTTGTCCACCTCCGCGTCCACTCCGAGTACTCCATGGTGGACGGCCTGATCCGGGTCAAGCCACTGATCAACCGGGTGAAGGAGTTGGGCATGCCCGCAGTGGGGCTCACCGAGCAGTCCAACATGTGTTCCCTGGTGCGTTTCTACAAGGCGGCCATGGGGGCGGGGGTAAAGCCCATTCCGGGGGCGGACCTGTGGCTGGAGAACCCGGACGAGCCGGATAACCCGTTCCGTATTACGTTGCTGGCCCGCAACCAGGATGGTTACCTGAACCTGACGGAAATCATCTCCCTGGGCTATACCGAGGGTCAGCGTTACGGCAAGCCCATTATCCGGCGGGAATGGCTGGAGCAGCGGCGGGGCGGTCTGATTGCCCTGTCCGGTGCCAAGATGGGTGATGTGGGCAAGGCCCTGCTGGCCGGCAAGACCGACCTCGCCCGGGAGCGCCTGCGCTACTGGCTGGAACTCTATCCCGACAGCTACTACCTGGAACTGCAGCGTACCGGTCGGGCCGGTGACGAGGACTGCCTCCACGCCAGCGTGGAACTGGCGGCGGAACTCGGCTGTCCGGTGGTGGCCACCAACGATGTCCACTTCCTGGAGGCGGAGGACTTCGAGGCCCACGAGGCCCGGGTCTGCATCGGCGAGAGCCGCACCCTGGCGGACCCGCGCCGGGAGCGCCGTTTCAGCGACCAGCAGTACCTGCGCAGTGCGGAGGAAATGGTCGAACTGTTCGAGGACATCCCCGAGGCCATCGACAACACCGTGGAAATCGCCCGCCGCTGCAGCGTGCCGGTGCGCATGGGTGAGTACTTCCTGCCCAACTACCCCATCCCCGATGGCATGACCATGGATGACTTCTTCCGCAAGGTGTCCGAGGAGGGCCTGGAAGATCGCCTGAAAACCATTCTCAGTCCGGACGACCCGGACTACGAGGAGCGACGGGCCGCCTACTTCAAGCGCCTGAACTTCGAGCTGGATATCATCATCCAGATGGGGTTCCCGGGCTACTTCCTGATCGTGATGGACTTCATCAAGTGGGCCAAGAACAACGGCGTGCCGGTGGGGCCGGGCCGGGGTTCCGGTGCCGGCTCCCTGGTGGCCTACGCCCAGCTCATCACCGACCTGGACCCGCTGCAGTACGACCTGCTGTTCGAGCGTTTCCTCAACCCGGAACGGGTCTCCATGCCCGACTTCGACGTTGACTTCTGCATGGAGGGCCGTGACCGGGTCATCGACTATGTGGCGGAGAAGTACGGTCGCGAGGCGGTGTCCCAGATCATCACCTTCGGCACCATGGCCGCCAAGGCGGTGGTGCGTGACGTGGCCCGGGTGCAGGGCAAATCCTATGGTCTGGCGGACCGGCTCTCCAAGATGATTCCCTTCGAGCCGGGCATGACCCTGGAGAAGGCGCTGGAGCAGGAAGAGCAGTTGCGGGACTTCCTGGAGCAGGATGAGGAAGCCCAGGAAATCTGGGAGATGGCCCTGAAGCTCGAAGGGGTGTGCCGGAATGCCGGCAAGCACGCCGGGGGCGTGGTGATCGCTCCCACCAAGATCACCGATTTTTCGCCCCTGTACTGTGATGACGAGGGCGGCAGCCTGGTGACCCAGTTCGACAAGGGGGACGTGGAAGACGCCGGCCTGGTGAAGTTCGACTTCCTGGGGCTGCGGACCCTGACCATCATCGACTGGGCCCTGAAGATGATCAATCCCCGCCGGCAGAAGCGGGGCGAGGCGGAGCTGGATATCAACGACATCCCGCTGGATGACGTACCCTCCTTCGACATGCTCAAGAAGGCGGAAACCACCGCCGTGTTCCAGCTGGAATCCCGGGGCATGAAGGACCTGATCCGGCGCCTGCAGCCGGATTCCCTGGAGGACATGATCGCCCTGGTGGCCCTGTTCCGTCCGGGCCCGCTGCAGTCGGGCATGGTGGACGACTTCATCGACCGGAAGCACGGTCGCCAGCCCATGTCGTTCCCGCACCCCGATTACCAGTACGAAGGCCTGAAACCGGTGCTGGAGCCCACCTACGGGGTTATCCTCTACCAGGAGCAGGTCATGCAGATCGCCCAGGTGATGGCCGGCTACACCCTGGGTGGCGCGGACATGCTGCGCCGGGCCATGGGCAAGAAGAAACCGGAGGAGATGGCCAAGCAGAAGGCCATCTTCCTGGACGGCTGTGCCAATAATGGCATCGACAAGACCCTGGCGGAGAACATCTTCGACCTGGTGGAAAAGTTCGCCGGCTACGGCTTCAACAAGTCCCACTCGGCGGCCTACGCCCTGGTGTCCTACCAGACCCTGTGGCTGAAGGCCCACTACCCGGCGGAGTTCATGGCGGCGGTACTCACCGCCGATATGCAGAACACCGACAAGGTCGTCACCCTGGTGGAGGAATGCCGGGCCATGGGGCTGGACCTGGTGCTGCCGGATGTCAGCACCTCCGAGTACACCTTCACGGTGAACGACGAGGGCCAGATCGTCTACGGTCTTGGCGCCATCAAGGGGCTGGGTGAGGGGCCCATCCAAAGCATCGTGGAAGCCCGCCAGGACGGCGGGGCCTACGAGGACCTGTTCGATTTCTGCTGCCGGGTGGATCTGAAAAAGGTCAACAAGCGGGCCCTGGAAGCACTGATCCGCGCCGGTGCCGTGGACAAGCTCGGGCCGGGCCGGGCCCAGTTGATGGCCAGTATCGACAAGGCCATCCAGCAGGCGGGCCAGCAGTCCCGCAATGAGTCCGTGGGCATGACCGACATGTTCGGTGACATCCTGGGCGGTGACGAGGGCGTGGATCCCTTTGCCGATGTGGCCCATGTGCGGGAATGGCCGGAGAAGGAGCGCCTCAAGGGTGAGAAGGACACCCTGGGCCTGTACCTGACCGGGCACCCGTTCGATGAGTACGAGAAGGAAGTGCGCCGTTTCGTGCGCTCATCCATCTCCGACCTGCAGCCGTCGCGCTCGCCCCAGCGGGTGGCGGGACTGATTGTTGCCCAGCGCACCATGAAAACCCGTACCGGCTCCACCATGTGCTTTGTCACCCTCGACGACCGCAGTGGCCGTATCGAGGCGACGCTGTTCTCAGAGGCCTTCAATGCCAACCGGGAACTGCTGCAGTCGGACCAGGTGATCGTGTTGGAGGGGCAGGTTAGCCACGATGACTATTCCGGCCAGATGAAGATGCGGGTCAGCTCGGTGATGGATGTGGCCACCGCCCGGCAGTCCTTCAGTCGGGGGTTGCAGCTGAAGCTGGAAGCGAAACAGTTGCACAATGGTCTGCTGGACAAGCTGGACAATACCCTGCGGCCGTTCCGTAGCCAGGGCAGCCCGGTATGGATCGAGTATGTGGGCGATTGTGCCAGTACCCGCATCGAACTGGGGGAAACCTGGCGGGTGCAGCCGGATGACAAGCTACTCTACGAGCTGAAATACCTGGTGGGCGATAACCAGGTGGAACTGGTCTATGATTGATGGTGGTGATTCACATTAAGAACAATCAGACTAAGGTCCGCTTTTTTACATAGCCTTGCATTGGTATCTTTAGGCAAATCTTGAAACTCCAGCGCCCCTGATTGTTGCGCTGAACAAAGACAAGTTGATGGAACACCATGAACCCTAACTACCTGGACTTCGAACAGCCCATCGCCGACCTGGAAGCCAAGATCGAAGAATTGCGACTGGTTGGCAACGACACAGAAATCAACATTACCGACGAGATCAGCCGGCTCCGGAACAAGAGCATCAGCCTCACCGAGAGCATTTTCTCCGACCTGAAAGCCTGGGACGTCGCCCGCCTGGCCCGACATCCCCGTCGTCCCTACACCCTCGACTACGTTGACATGGTGTTCGAGGACTTCGATGAGCTGCACGGCGACCGGGCCTATGCCGATGACCAGGCCATTGTGGGCGGTACCGCCCGGCTGGATGGCAAGCCGGTGATGGTGATCGGCCACCAGAAGGGCCGTGAAGTGCGTGACAAGGTGCGCCGCAATTTTGGTATGCCCCGACCAGAAGGCTACCGCAAGGCCCTGCGCCTGATGGAAATGGCCGAGCGTTTCCGCATGCCGGTGCTGACCTTTATCGACACGCCGGGTGCCTATCCGGGGATTGGCGCCGAGGAGCGGGGCCAGAGCGAAGCCATCGCCCGTAACCTTGCGGTGATGTCCCGGCTGAAGACCCCGATCCTGTCCACCGTGGTGGGCGAGGGCGGCTCCGGTGGTGCGCTGGCCATCGGTGTCTGCGATCACCTGTATATGCTGCAGTACTCCACCTACGCGGTTATCTCTCCCGAGGGCTGTGCCTCCATCCTCTGGAAGAGTGCGGACCACGCTTCCCAGGCCGCCGAAGCCATGGGGGTGACCGCCAGTCGTCTGAAGGAACTGGGTGTGGCGGATACCGTGATCAGGGAGCCCCTGGGTGGCGCCCACCGCAATCCCCAGGAAATGGCCGACAACCTCAAGGAAGAACTGCTCAAGGGGCTGCACGAAATGGGCAACCTCAGCCAGGACGAGCTGGTGGCCCGGCGCTACGAGCGCCTGACCCGCTATGACACGGGGCGGTAACCCGCCCTCCGACACTTCCCTCCCGGAGTTGCTGGCGCCCCTGGAGGCGCTCGCCGTCACCGGCCACGTCCGGGTCGCCCTGTCCGGCGGCCTGGACTCCGTGGTCCTGCTCCACCTGGCCCACCGGGTGTTCGAGCACCATCCTGCCGGCTTTTCCGCCATCCACGTCAATCACCAGCTACAGCCGGACGCGGTTGCCTTCGAGGCCCTGTGTCAGCGGACTTGTGAGCAGCTGGCTGTACCCCTGGAGGTGGTTCCTGTCGATGTGGAAGCGGGCGGGGGCAGTGTCGAAACCGCCGCGCGAGAGGCTCGCTACCGGATGTTCTCCGAACGGCTGGGCGCCGGTGATGTGCTGCTGATGGCCCACCATGCCGACGACCAGGTGGAAACCCTGCTGTTCCGGTTCCTGCGGGGCACCGGTGTGCGCGGGCTGGCCGGTATGCCGGTGGCGCGGGCGCTTGGTCAGGGGACGCTGGTCCGGCCCTGGTTGCAGGTGCCCCGGTCCCGGCTCCGGCAGCAGGCGCAGCTGGCAGGGTGGTCCTGGGTGGAGGACCCCACCAATACCGATGAGGGGGTCGATCGCAACTTCCTGCGCCAGCGGGTGTTGCCGGACCTCCGGCAACGCTGGCCCCATCTGGATCGCCGGCTGCTGGCCACCGCCCGTGCCTGCGGGGAATCCGCCGGACTGGCGGCCATGCTGGCGGAAACCCACTTCCATCAGTTGCAGGCGGGGCCAGGTCGCCTTGACCTGCCGGGGGTTCGCGCCCTGCCCATGGTGGCCCGGCGCAACCTGTTGCAATGGTGGCTGGGAGAGGACCTGGACCGGTCCCTGGGTGACGATGAGGTCCATGACCTTGCGGAAGCCGCGGACGATGCCCGACCGGAGATCCTGGCTGGTGAATTTGCCCTGAGGCGGTTTCAGGGCCATATTTACCGGGTGTCCCGGACACCGGCGCCGCTGGCGGCAGAGCAGCCACTGGCGGCGGGCCGGACCGTACAGGACGGGGAGTTCCGGCTCTGCCTGCACCCGGCAGGGGGCAGTGGGGAGGTGCCGGAACTGCACCTCCGCCACCGCCGGGGCGGTGAGCACTTCAGGCCAAGGCCCGGCGGGCCGACCCGGTCGCTGAAGAAATGGCTCCAGGAGCAGCAGGTTCCCCCCTGGGAGCGGGACCGGCTGCCACTGGTGTTCCGGGGAAACGACGAGTTGGTGGCCGTCGCGGACCTGTGGTGCGAGCCCGGACTGGCGGGCCCGTACCCCGGGGATGGCGGGTGGCTGGAGATACGGCGGGAGTAGCGGCATGGCCCGGGCTGTCAGGAGCAACTTTTACGGCGGGTTCGGATTGAGCGCCGGGGGGCTTTCTGGTAATCTGGCGTCCCATCTTGAGATGACAATCTCCCTCCTTTACTGAACCTGACAATCACGGAATCTGCATGACGCGTTATATTTTCGTCACCGGCGGTGTTGTGTCCTCATTGGGGAAAGGGATCGCGTCTGCCTCCCTGGCGGCCATCCTGGAAGCACGGGGCCTGAAGGTCACCATTCTCAAGCTGGACCCCTATATCAATGTGGACCCGGGCACCATGAGCCCGTTCCAGCACGGTGAGGTCTTCGTGACCGAAGACGGTGCAGAAACCGACCTGGACCTTGGCCACTACGAGCGGTTTATCCGCACGCCCATGACCCGCCGCAACAACTTCACCACTGGCCGGGTCTACGAGGAAGTCATTCGCAAGGAGCGCCGGGGTGATTACCTGGGTGGTACCGTACAGGTAATCCCGCACATTACCGACGAGATCAAGCGTCGTGTGGTGGAGGGCGCCGCCGGGGTGGATGTGGCCCTGGTGGAAATCGGCGGCACCGTGGGTGACATCGAGTCGCTGCCGTTCCTGGAAGCCTGCCGCCAGCTCAAGGTGGAAGTGGGCCCCCAGCGGGCGCTGTTCATGCACCTGACCCTGGTGCCTTATATCGCCACCGCCGGCGAGATCAAGACCAAGCCCACCCAGCACTCCGTGAAGGAAATGCGCTCCATCGGCCTGCAGCCGGATATCCTGCTGTGCCGGTCCGAGCATGAGGTGGATGCCGGCTCCCGCCGCAAGATCGCCCTGTTCACCAACGTGGAGGAGCGGGCGGTTATTCCGCTGGAGGACGCCCGTTCCATCTACTCCATTCCCCGCATGCTCCATGGTTTCGGCCTGGACCAGCTGATCATCGAGCGCTTCAACCTCAAGGCCGGTGAAGTGGACCTGAGCGAGTGGGATGCGGTGGTGGACGCCCTGACCAACCCGCAGCAGGAAGTCACCATTGCCATGGTGGGCAAGTACATGGAGCTGCTGGACGCCTACAAGTCGCTGATCGAATCGCTGCTCCATGCCGGTATCAAGACCCGCACCAAGGTCAATATCGAGTACATCGACTCCGAGGATATCGAGCGCAACGGTACCGGGGTCCTGGAGAAGGTGGACGCGATCCTGGTACCGGGCGGATTCGGCGAGCGTGGTGTGGAAGGCAAGATTACCACCGTGAAGTACGCCCGCGAGAACAAGGTGCCCTACCTGGGTATCTGCCTGGGTATGCAGGTGGCGGTGATCGAATACGCCCGTAACGTGGCCGGTCTGGAAGGGGCCCATTCCAGCGAGTTCCGGGAGAATTCCCCGGCGCCGGTGGTGGGGCTGATCACCGAATGGCTGGATGCCAGTGGCAACCGCGAGGAGCGTACCGAGGAATCCGACATTGGCGGCACCATGCGCCTGGGCGCCCAGGACTGCGTGGTTACCGAGGACTCCACCATCGGCCAGTGCTACGGCAGGAAGATCATCCGCGAGCGCCACCGGCATCGCTACGAGGTCAACAACCATTTCGTGCCGCAGCTGGAGCAGGCCGGCCTTCGGGTTTCGGGCCGGTCCACCGACGGCAAACTGGTGGAAGTGGTGGAAGTGCCGGACCATCCCTGGTTCGTGGCCTGCCAGTTCCATCCGGAGTTCACCTCCACCCCCCGTGACGGACACCCGCTGTTCACCGGATTCGTGGAAGCGGCTCTCAAGAACGCCGGACGATAACGGCCCGGACCCACGCAAGGACACACAGCCATGGCACAGAACACCGTCTCGGTCGCCGATCTCACCATCGCCAATGACCAGCCGTTCGTACTGTTCGGCGGCATGAATGTGCTGGAGTCCCGGGAGCTGGCCTTCGAGGTGGCGGAGGCCTACGTGGACATTACCCGTCGCCTCGGTATTCCCTACGTCTTCAAGGCCTCCTTCGACAAGGCCAACCGGTCCTCCATTAATTCCTTCCGTGGCCCCGGGCTCGAAAAGGGCCTGCAATGGCTGGCGGACATCAAGGCGAAGTACCAGGTTCCCGTGATTTCCGATGTCCATGAGCCCTGGCAGGCCGAGCCAGCTGCCGAGGTGTGTGACATCATCCAGCTACCGGCCTTCCTCAGTCGCCAGACCGACCTGGTGGTGGCCATGGCGAAGACCGGCGCGGTGATCAATATCAAGAAGGGCCAGTTCCTCGCGCCCCGTGAGATGGCCCACATCATCAACAAGTGCGGGGAGGCCGGCAACGACCGGGTCATCCTCTGCGAGCGGGGCACCAGCTTCGGTTACAACAACCTGGTGGTGGACATGCTGGGCTTCGGGCAGATGAAGGAGCTGGGTGTGCCGGTATTCTTCGATGTCACCCACGCCCTGCAGATGCCCGGTGGCCGGGCGGACTCCGCCGGCGGACGCCGCGCCCAGGTGATGGACCTGGCCATGGCCGGTATGTCCCAGGGCCTGGCCGGACTGTTCCTGGAAGCGCACCCGGACCCGGACAAGGCCCTGTGCGACGGCCCCTGTGCCCTGCGGCTGAGCCAGCTGGAGCCGTTCCTGAAGCGGGTGAAGGCCATGGACGAGCTGGTAAAAGGTTTTGAACCCCTCGATACGGCCTGAGGTTGCCTGCGGGCAAGGCCATGATTGTCGATTTTGATACGTTGATCTGAACATTATCCGGAGAGTGAAAAGCATGACCAAAATCGCTGATATCAAGGGCCGGGAGGTCCTGGATTCCCGCGGCAACCCGACGGTGGAAGCCGACGTGATCCTTGAGGATGGAACCCTCGGCCGGGCCTGTGCACCGTCAGGGGCCTCCACCGGCTCCCGGGAAGCGCTGGAACTCCGCGATCAGGATAAGGGTCGTTACCTGGGTAAGGGGGTCACCAAGGCGGTCGCCGCCGTAAAAGGTGATATCCGTAAGGCCCTGGTCGGCAAGGACGCGTCGGATCAGCGGGCGCTGGACCAGATCATGATCGACCTGGACGGCACCGACAACAAGGCCAACCTGGGCGCCAACGCCATCCTGGCGGTGTCCCTGGCGGCGGCCAAGGCGGCGGCAACGTCCCTGGGCAAGCCTCTGTACGAGCACATTGCCGACGTCAACGGCACCGCCGGCCAGTACTCCATGCCGGTACCGATGATGAATATCCTCAATGGCGGTGAGCATGCCGACAACAACGTGGATATCCAGGAATTCATGGTGCAGCCGGTTGCCGCCAGGAGCTTTGCCGAAGCCCTGCGCGTGGGCGCCGAGATTTTCCATAGCCTTAAGAAGGTGCTGAAGAACCAGGGCCTGAACACCGCCGTTGGTGACGAAGGCGGTTTCGCCCCCAACCTGCCGTCCAACGAGGCAGCCCTCGCCGCCATCCAGGAAGCCGTCGAGGCCGCCGGTTACAAACTGGGCACCGACGTGACCCTGGCCCTGGACTGCGCCTCCTCCGAGTTCTATCGGGACGGGCAGTACCAGCTCTCCGGCGAAGGCAAGAGCTTCGACTCCGCCGGTTTCGCGGATTACCTGGCGGGGCTGTGCGAGCGTTTCCCCATCGTCTCCATTGAAGACGGCATGGACGAGAGCGACTGGGATGGCTGGAAGGTGCTCACCGACAAGCTGGGCAGCAAGGTGCAGCTGGTGGGCGACGACCTGTTCGTGACCAACACCCGCATCCTGAAGGAAGGCATCGAGAAGGGCGTTGGCAACTCCATCCTGATCAAGTTCAACCAGATCGGCAGCCTGTCCGAGACCCTGGATGCCATCAAGATGGCCCAGGACGCCGGTTATACGGCAGTGATCTCCCACCGTTCCGGTGAAACCGAGGACACCACCATCGCCGACCTGGCGGTGGCCACCTGCGCCGGCCAGATCAAGACTGGCTCCCTGTGCCGTTCCGACCGGGTTGCCAAGTACAACCAACTGCTCCGCATCGAGGAGGCGCTGGATGGCAAGGCACCATACCGCGGCCTGTCCGAGATCAAGGGCCAGGGCTAGGCGATCAACCGCCAGAAGCCCCGGTTAGTGCATAGCGGCATTAATTAGGCTAGACTCTTGCTGCCGCCGGTTGTTCGCTCAGCCGGCGGTTTTGTGACTCAGGGCAGGGAAGTATCGGCGGAAGGCCCATATTGCCTTCCCCGCATGAAAGCCCGATGTCACGCTGAAATTGGCGTTGAATAACGGAATTATGCGATGAAGGTGCTCTGGTCCATCATGGTCATACTGATTGTCCTGCTGCAGGTGCGCCTGTGGGTGGGGGAAGGCAGTTATGCCCAGGTCTGGGGTCTGAGCGAAACCATTGCCGAGCAGCGTCAGGAAAACGCCAGGCTCGCCGCCCGTAACGAACGCCTCTACGCCGAGGTTCGCAACCTGGGCTCCGGCCAGGGCGCCGTCGAGGAACGGGCCCGCAAGGACCTGGGACTGATCCGCAATGATGAAACCTTCTTCCTGGTTGTCGAGCCCTGAATCCAGAGCTTCCCGTTGTCTATGAATACCCACCGTTTCTGGCTTGTGGTGCCCGCCGCCGGTATCGGCCAGCGCATGCAGTCCTCCGTTCCCAAGCAATACCTGAAGCTCTCCGGCCGGTTCGTGCTGGACGTCACCCTGTCCCGTTTGCTGGAAGCCGGCCCCTGGGCGGGGTGTGTGGTGCCACTCCACGGGGAGGATCAGTGGTGGGCCCTCAGTGGGAGTGCCTCGGACCGTCGCATTGAAACCTGTGCCGGCGGTGACGAACGGGTCGACTCGGTAATCGGCGCATTGCATCACCTTTCCGGCCGGGCAGGTGACCGTGACTGGGTGCTGGTCCATGATGTGGCCCGTCCATGCATTCACCCCGAGGACCTGGCCCGACTGAGGACGGAGCTGGCCGGCGATGCGGTTGGCGGTCTGCTGGCGTCGCCGGTGTCCGATACCATCAAGCAGGTGGAAACGGGCGCTGACCGCATCCGGGCCACCGTGGACCGGCGCCGCCTGTGGCGGGCCTTCACCCCGCAGATGTTCCGCTATGGTGACTTGCTGCCGGCGCTGGAGACCGGCGTCCGTGAACATCCCGGAGCCATCACCGACGAGGCCTCCGCGATGGAATTGGCCGGCTGGCAGCCGCGGGTGGTTAGCGGGCGCACCGACAATATCAAGATTACCGTTCCGGAGGACCTGGCGCTGGCGGAGTTCATACTCGCCCGCCAGGACGCCGGGTAACTCCCTTTTTCAGGTACAGGCAGGTGTCATGAGGATAGGTCAGGGCTTCGATGTCCACGGGTTCTGCGAAGGCTCACAAGTCATCATTGGTGGTGTTCCCATCCCTTACGAGAAGGGGCTCAAGGCCCATTCCGACGGTGATGTACTGCTCCACGCCATCGCGGATGCCCTGCTTGGGGCGGCGGCCCTGGGCGACATTGGTCACCTGTTCCCGGATACCAGTGCCGAATGGGCCGGTGCCGACAGTCGCGTGTTGCTGCGGGAAGTGCGTCGCCAGGTGGCGGACCGGGGACTGCGGGTGATCAACGTGGACAGCACCATCATCGCCCAGGCCCCGAAGATGGCCCCCCATGTGGACGCCATGCGCCAGCATATCGCCGAGGACCTGGGGGTGGCCATGGACCGTGTCAGCGTCAAGGCCACCACCACGGAAAAGCTGGGCTTCACCGGCCGTGGGGAAGGCATCGCCTGCCAGGCGGTCTGCCTCCTGGACGACGACCACTCATGAGTCGCTGGCGGCTGGACTGGCCCTGGCCGGAAGGCACACCGTCGGGAACCGCCCGGCTGAAAGTCTGCCCGGAGGATTTCCGGGTGACCGAGAAGCTGGAGGTGGGCGGACCAGTCCAGGAACTGGACGGACAGTGCGACATTGAGGTGCCGGGGCGGGGGGAGCACCTGCTGCTGTACCTGGAAAAGACCGGCGACAACACCCCCTGGGTGGCGTACCGGCTGGGAGAACTGGCCGGATGTGGCGATCGCGGTATCGGCTACAGTGGCCTCAAGGACCGCCACGCAGTCACCCGCCAGTGGTTCAGTGTGCAACGGCCCGGTCTGGAAAGCGGGGATGCGGACTTCATCCGGGCACTGCAGCAGCAGTGGCCAGTGTTGGCGGTCGCCCGCCGGGACCGCAAGCTGCGGCGGGGTGAGCATCAGGCCAATCACTTCCGGATCCGCCTGCGGGAGGTCACCGGAGACCCGGGGGAACTTTCGCAACGGCTCGATACCCTGGCCCGGGAGGGTTGCCCCAACTATGTCGGGTTGCAGCGCTTCGGTCATGAGGGTGGCAACCTGGAGCGGGCGGTGGCGTTAGCCGAAAAGCCGGCCCGTCGACGGCGCCGTGGTCGCAAGGCGTCCGGCAACCGCGAAGGGCTGTATTTCTCCGCCGCCCGTTCCTGGCTGTTCAACGAGGTGCTGTCGGAGCGTGTGGAACAGGGCAGCTGGCGAGACCTGCTGGACGGTGAGCCGGATCCTGTCCCCACCGGTCCGCTATGGGGGGATGGCGGCACCGGGGCGCAGGGGGCTCAGGGAGCCCTGGAACGGGAAGTCGTCGCCCGCCACCCGCAGATGGAAGCGGTGTTCGCCGATACCCGCATGGCCCCTGAACGCCGTGCGCTGGTGCTCCGGCCATCCGGGCTGGACTGGACCCTGTCCGACGTGGAGGAGGGCGCCTGCCTGGACCTGTCGTTTACCCTGTCACCCGGCCAATACGCCACCACCCTGCTGTCGTCGTTGGTGACCCTGATCGCGTCGTCCGGCGGGCAGGAACCGGCGGAATTTTCGTAACCGATCTGTCAGAATGGCCCTCCCATGACACAAATGTCATCGTTTATCCGTTAGAATTCTGACGCGGCTTATTCTAATGACGTGATGCCTAGTACGCCGTGGGGCGCACTAGCCGGGCATCACTGGAACATTCTCGGAGAGACTGGAAATCGTGCGTATCTTGCTGTCGAACGATGATGGGGTGCACTCCCCGGGGCTGGTGGCCCTCCATGCCGGCCTGGAAGGGCTGGCGGAACTGGAGGTAGTGGCGCCGGACCGTGATCACAGCGGTGCCAGCAACTCGCTGACCCTCAACCGTCCACTGACCGTGGAACAGCATCCCGGCGGCTTCCGCTCGGTGGATGGAACCCCCACCGACTGCGTACACCTGGCGGTGAACGGCCTGTTCGACAGACCATTTGACCGGGTGGTTTCCGGCATCAATACCCATGCCAACCTGGGCGACGACATCATCTACTCCGGCACCGTGGCGGCCGCCACCGAGGGCCGTCACCTGGGCCTGCCGGCCATTGCCGTGTCCCTGGTCAATGAGGGGCACTTCCACTACGAGACTGCCGCCCGGGTGGTTCGCATGCTGCTGGAGCGTGACGACTGGCCCGACCTGGGCAGCCGCTGCATCCTCAATGTGAACGTACCGGATGTCCCCTGGGACGCTATCGCGGGTTTCCGGGTGACCCGGCTGGGGCACCGTGGCCGGGCCGAAGGGGCCGTGCCCATGACCTGCCCCCGGGGCAAGGCCCGCTATTGGATTGGTGCCGCCGGTGAGGGGGCCGACGCCGGGCCCGGCACGGATTTTCACGCCGTCCGTGAGAACTATGTGTCCATCACCCCGGTCCATATCGACATGACCAGGCATGATGCGTTGTCATCCCTTAGGCACTGGGTGGAGGCCGGACGCTGATGGTAGCCATTGACGGAATCGGAATGACCTCCCGCCGCACCCGGATGCGGCTGATCCAGCGGCTGCGGGAAGCCGGCATCGCCGATGAACGGGTCCTGGGGGCGATGGAGGAGGTGCCCCGGCATATCTTCGTGGATGAGGCCCTGTCCCACCGGGCCTACGAGGACACGGCGCTGCCCATCGGCAATAACCAAACCCTGTCCCAGCCCTACATTGTCGCCCGTATGACCGAGGTGCTGATGAGCGCCAGCCCGAAGAAGGTGCTGGAACTGGGCACCGGCTCCGGATACCAGACCGCCATCCTGGCCCGGCTGTGTGATGAAGTGTATAGCGTGGAACGGATCAAGGCACTGCAGGACCGGGCCCGGGAGCGGATGCACCTGCTCAAGCAACGCAATGTGATGCTGCGACTGGCGGATGGTCCCATGGGCTGGCCCGACCGGGGCCCCTACGACGGCATCATGGTGACCGCCGCGCCCCGGATGCTGCCGGAGGAGTTGCTGGACCAGCTCGCGGATGGTGGCGTCATGGTGTCGCCGGTGGGCGAGGAACAGCAGGTGCTGGTCAGGGTCACCCGGGAAGGCGACACATTCCATACCGAGGAAATGGAACCGGTGCGGTTTGTACCATTGCTGGGCGGGGTGGTTCGTTGAAGGGAATCCGGCAGGCCGCAGGGATTTTCATCAGGGGCATGGCCATGGGGGCCGCGGACGTGGTTCCGGGGGTGTCCGGTGGCACCGTGGCCTTTATCACCGGCATCTACTTTCGACTGCTGGGAGCTATTGGCGCCGTGCCGTCGGCCTTCCTGCACTCCTTTGTCCGGGGGCATTGGCGCCGCTTCTGGCATGAGATCGATGGCGTTTTCCTGGTCTCGCTGCTGGCCGGCATTCTCACCAGTATCGCCACCCTTGCCAACCTGATCACCTGGGGTCTGGAAACCTATCCCATTGCCCTATGGAGCTTTTTCTTCGGGCTGATCGTGGCCTCGGTCTGGCATGTGCTCGGACAGATGAAGGAGCGCCGGTGGTGGCAGCTACTCCCCATTGCGGCGGGGGCCGCGTTTGCCTGGTGGGTGACGACCCTCTCCGCCGGGCAGGTCCATCCGGGGGCGACCGCCTTCTTCCTGTCCGGCGCCCTGGCCATCTGCGCCATGATCCTGCCGGGGCTGTCGGGCAGTTTTATCCTCCTGATCCTGGGCATGTACGGCCCGGTGCTGACGGCGGTCCGTGAACTGGACCTGGCACTGGTTGGCCTGTTCATGGCCGGCTGCGTCCTGGGGCTGTTGAGCTTTGCACGGTTGCTGGGCCTGGCCCTGCGCCAGGCCCACGATCTGGTGCTGGCGGTACTGACCGGTTTCATGGTCGGCGCCCTGAACCGGGTCTGGCCCTGGCAGGAAGTGGTGAGCTGGCGTACCGACAGTAGTGGGAATCAGGTACCCCTGGAGCAGATGAGCGTCTCGCCGATGCGTTATGCTGAGGTGACAGGCGAGCCGGCACAGATTACCGTAGCGGTTGTGGCCCTCCTGGTGGGCCTGGCCCTGGTGCTGTTAGGCGAATGGGTTGCTGGTCGTAGATCACAGGCACCGTCTGCGGCGTAAGCTGCGTGATGAACTGCCGTATTTAACGACATCAGTTTTCCAGGGCTGTGCCATGGGTCACGGTATGGGTGCGAAGGGTGTTACCTTTTTGGTGGGTCACTTGTTTCCTCAGGTAACACTTGGTGATTCCCGGTAACCCGGACATGTTTACAAAAGATGCAAGAAATTAGTGGTTTAGGGGATCAATCGCCAAAACGTGCTAAGCTGAAAAGATAATTTCGAGATAAAAACGACATCAATATATCCGTGAATTATAGCCGCAGTCAGCGTCAGCCGGGTCCGGGGATGGGCCCGCCCTCCTGCTCCGGATGGAGACATTGCCTCCTTCTGCTGATGCTTGCGACCCTGTCATCGGCCACCCTGGTGGGGTGTAATACCGCCGCCATCTATGGCGACAGGGACTACAATCCCACCGTGACCTGGGGGCGCCATGTGGTCGAAAAAGGGGAGACCCTGTACAGCATTGCCTGGCGGTATGGCCGCGATTACCGGGAGCTGGGTAACGCCAACGGCATAGCGCCCCCCTATACCATCCACCCTGGCCAGGTCATCCGCCTGGATCTTGAGGGAAAGGTTCCCGCCGATGCGCCCAGGACCGCTTCCCGCCCCAGCCGGTCCTCCGGAACCCCTGCCTCTTCTCCGGCCCCGTCGACAAAACCCGAGCCGGCTCCAACGGTTACCCGCAAGCCGGACCGTAATGAGGACCTGTCGGAACAGAGCCAGACGGTCTCTGACATAAACTGGCGCTGGCCCCACGTTGGCACTGTAATTGCAAAATTTTCCACATCCGGGAAAGTCAACAAAGGCATTGATATTGCCGGCAATTCCGGAGACCTGATCAGGGCGGCCGCCGACGGAAGTGTGGTGTACGCCGGTAACGGCCTGCTCGGGTACGGTAATCTGATTATCATCAACCACAACGAGCACTACCTGAGTGCATACGCCCACAACAGGCGCATTCTGGTAGCGGAAGGGGAGAATGTGAAGCAGGGCCAGACCATCGCCGAACTGGGAAGTACCGGCACGGATGGCAACAAGCTTCACTTCGAAATACGGCGAAACGGTAACCCCGTGGACCCGTTACCTTACCTTCCGACACGCTAGGTCGGATTCCGGTTGTCAATACCCCCGGATCCGTGAAGAATGATCAAAGGAAGGCAGGGAGGCATCAGAACGTCACACACACTATCTAGTCTGTCCGTTGATGGGCGCATAACACCAATAAGAACAGGAAACTGTCACTCGTTTCATACAAGCAATGTCCTGAACCAAGAAAAAGCGGAATCAACAAAAACGGGGCTCGCAACAAGAAAAATCAGCGGGCAGTCATCCGGCAGGACCCGGGGATGCATCATTCCGGAGTAGGGCACTTGCCGACAGGATCATTTGAAAGGCGGGGCTAGAGTTATGTCTGCAGAACATGAAGAGATGATCATCGATCGTGTTGCTGATGTAGAAGACACCGAAGACGAAGCGGAGGCCCAGGAGGTCGTCGCGGAAGTTACCACCGACACCGCATCCGCCCCCGCGGATGAGCCGGATTTTACCCCCCACGGTCGATATTTCGGCTCCCAGAAGCAGCTGGATGCCACCCAGCTCTATCTCAACGAGATCGGTTTTTCTCCATTGCTGACGCCGGAAGAGGAAGTCTACTTCGCGCGTCTGGCCCGCAAGGGCGAGGAAGCAGGGCGCAAGCGAATGATCGAGAGCAACCTTCGCCTGGTGGTGAAGATTGCCCGGCGTTACGTGAATCGTGGGCTGACCCTGCTGGACCTGATTGAGGAAGGTAACCTGGGACTGATTCGCGCCGTCGAAAAGTTTGACCCGGAGCGCGGCTTCCGGTTTTCCACCTACGCCACCTGGTGGATTCGCCAGACCATCGAGCGGGCGATCATGAACCAGACACGCACCATCCGTCTGCCGATCCATGTGGTGAAGGAGCTGAACCTCTACCTGCGCGCCGCCCGGGAACTCACCCAGAAACTGGACCACGAGCCTTCCGCGGAAGAAATCGCCAACATGGTGGACAAGCCAGTGAGCGATGTGGAGCGCATGCTGGGGCTCAATGAGCGTGTGGCCTCCATGGACACGCCCATTGGCACCGGCGGCGAGAAATCGCTGCTGGATACGGTGGCGGACGAAGGCGCCCATGACCCGGCGGACATGCTGCAGGACAATAACCTGTGCACCTGTCTTGAGAACTGGATCGACCAGCTCAGCGACAAGCAGCAGGAAGTGCTGTCACGCCGCTTTGGCCTGCGGGGGTATCCCACCAGCACACTGGAGGAAGTCGGCCGGGAGATCGGCCTGACCCGCGAGCGTGTCCGGCAGATCCAGGTGGAAGCCCTGCGCCGGCTGCGGGAAATCCTCGAGAAGGAGGGCTTGTCCAGCACCCTGCTGTTCAAGTAATCCCTGTACCTGAGAGCGGAGAAACCGGCCATGATCCTGGCCGGTTTTTTTATGGTGATGTTTTTGTGATGGGTATTACGCCCGACAGGCTCCGGATGGGTGAATTCTCGGTTACCATACACCGGCTATCCCGACAGGTGGGATACCCCCGGCTTTCGAGGTCGGGAGCCCTTTACGGCATGGTTTGTCGCCGTGGGTGCCCGGGCCGTCAGCCTTCCAATAACGAATAACAGGAGTTAACTATGGTTTCACGCTTGATGGCCGTTGTCTGCGGATTGTGTCTGAGCGCTCTGGCCGCCTCCGGTGCCGCCGCCGTGGAAGTGGAAGGAGTCAACGTTGCGGAGTCAAAGACCGTGGACGGTTCCGGTCTTGTGCTGAATGGCGTCGGTGTCCGCTCCAAGTTCTTTATCGACCTGTATGTGGCGGCCCTGTACCTGCCATCGAAGACCTCCGATGAAGCCGCCATTCTCGAGGCCGATGAAACCCAGGCCATGGTGCTGCACGTGATCTCCGGTCGCATCAACAGCGACAACATGACCGAGGCGACCCTGGAGGGGTTCGAGAATTCCACCGGCGGCAATATGGCCCCGATCCAGCAGGAGGTGGACGAACTGCTGACGGTCTTCGCCGACGAGATCAGTGAAGGGGACACCTTTGAACTGGTTTATGTTCCCGATGAAGGCGTGCGAGTGATCAAGAACGGTCAGGTGGGCAAGACCATCGGCGACCGTGCCTTCAAGGAAGCCCTGTTCGGCATCTGGTTGGGTAACGAGCCGGCCCAGGGCAGTCTGAAGGACGATATGCTGGGCGAGTGACCTATCCCAGGGCGGCTTTGGCCGCCCTGGAGCCATACAGGTCCGGAGCCTGAGACTTGGGGGG